>CALPLL020000025.1 GCA_943324395.2 Rhizobium sp. Q54 | reverse complement strand
TTTTTGGTCAAGACAAATCAATTCCAAGGACAGATTAATTTATTCTGTAAATGAGAATTTGGTAGTTGTAGATGTAGTTTCAGCTATGGGTCATTATTCTGATAAATAATTATGAATTTTATTCGAAAAATACTATTTCCATTTTCAATCCTTTACAGTGCAATAGCTTCTATTCGAAATTATTGTTATGATAATGGTTTGTTGAAATCATATTCATTTAATTTACCAATTATTGCGGTTGGAAATTTAAGCGTTGGTGGAACTGGAAAAACGCCTCAAATAGAATTTTTAATCCGACTTTTGTCAAATAAATATAAGGTTGCCACCTTAAGTAGAGGCTATAAAAGAAAATCTAGCGGTTTTATTTTGGCTGATGCCAATGTGAATGCTAAAATTATTGGCGATGAACCGTATCAATATTTCACAAAATTCCCAGATATTCAAGTTGCCGTTGACGCCGATAGAAAAAACGGAATTGAACAATTACTTTCCAATTCTAGTAAACCGGATGTGATTTTATTAGACGATGCCTACCAACATAGAAGAGTAAAAGCAGGATTTTATATTTTGTTGACTTCTTATAACGAATTGTATTCTGATGATTTCCAATTACCTACGGGTAATCTTAGAGAAAATAGGAGTGGAGCAAAACGAGCAAATGTAATTGTGGTCACCAAATGCCCATCTGATTTATCGAAACAAGAACAAGAAATTATTAAAAGAAAATTAGCAATTTTGCCAAATCAAACTTTGTTTTTTTCAACTATTGAATTTGATGAATATGTGTATTCTGAAAATGAAAAACAACTAGTTTCAGAGATTCAAAATGTTGATAAATTACTTTTGGCAGGAATAGCCAAACCTCAATCTTTTTTTGCACATTTACAAAGCGATAATAAAGCGTGTTTGACCTTTTCTGACCACCACCAATTTTCAGAAAAAGACCTTCTAGAAATAAAAAATAAAGCTCAAAATAATATCATTATTACAACTGAAAAAGATTATATGAGATTGAAAGTTAGTTTGCCAAAAGAGCAACTTTATTTTCTTCCAATAAAAACTAAATTTCTTTTTGAAGGAGATAATTTCGATAAAAAAATAATTAATTATGTGGAATCTAGTACAAGAATCGGTTGATTATATTAAATCCAAAACAAACCATTTCGAGCCTGAATATGGTATAATTTTAGGATCAGGTTTAGGAAGTATTACGGATGATATTCAAATTGAGTTTACATTACCTTATTCTGAAATTCCAAATTTTCCCGTCTCAACTGTTCAAGGCCATAAAAGCGCGTTGGTTTTTGGTACTATTGGTAACAAAAAAGTAATGGCAATGCAAGGCCGATTCCATTTCTACGAAGGATATTCGATGAAAGAAGTTACCTTTCCTGTGAGGGTAATGAAATTTTTAGGAATTGAAAAAATGGTAGTATCCAATGCCTCAGGTGGTGTAAATCCAAATTATAAAGTGGGTTCAATAGTTATTATTAAAGACCATATTAATATGATGCCGGAACACCCGTTGCGTGGTAAAAACGACGAACGTTTTGGACCAAGATTCGTGAATATGAGTGAGCCTTATTCTAAAAACATGATAATGAAAGTTAAGGAAATTGCTCAAAAATTAAATATTGAAGTTCATGATGGGGTTTATATGGGATTGCAAGGACCAACATTTGAAACTTTATCAGAATATAGAATGGTGAAAATTCTCGGTGCCGATTGCGTGGGAATGTCAACAGTTCCTGAAGTTATTGTTGCAAAACACATGGATATGGAATGTTTTGGTATTTCAGTTATTACCGATATGGGTGACGAAGACAATATTGAAGAAGTGAATCATGCTGAAGTTCTAAAAGCTGCTGAACAAGCTGAACCCTATTTGTGTGAATTGATAAAAGAGCTAATAATCAACTATTAAGTATTTGCTTTAAGCAAATTACTTCTTCGAATTAATTAGCAAAATTAAGTCAATAATTCTTGAAGAATAGCCAATTTCATTATCATACCAACCCACAACTTTTACCATTTTATCAATCACAGAAGTCAATTGAGCGTCAAAAACGCAAGAATTGGTATTTCCAATAATATCTACAGAAACTATAGGATCTTCAGTATAATCTAGAATTCCTTTAAAGTTTGTTTGAGATGCTGTTTTAAAAGCCGTATTTATTTCATCAATCGTAACGTGTCTTTTTACATTGAAGGTGATATCCGTCAATGAACCATCAGGTACGGGAACACGAATTCCACAACCTCCAATTTTTCCTTCAAATTTGGGAAAGATTTTCGTTAACGCTTTTGCAGCACCAGTTGTTGTAGGAACTATAGATTGTGAGGCGCCTCGTGCTCTTCGAAGATCTTTGTGAGGTTGATCGTGCAAACTTTGATCAGTAGTATAAGAGTGAATTGTAGTAATATAAGCTTGTTCAATTCCGCACAATTCATCAATGATTTTTATCATCGGCGCAGCGTTATTAGTGGTGCAACTGGCATTAGAAATAATCGTTTCATCACCATTTAATATTGCTTCATTAACACCTAAAACCACTGTTTTAATTGTGTCAACTTCAGATGGAGCAGTCAAAATTACTTTTTTGGCTCCAGCCAAAATATGTGCGTTTATTTCATCAAAAGTCTTGTATTTCCCGGTTGATTCTATTACAAAATCAATATCTAAAGCCTTCCAATCTATATTCGAGATTGATTTTTCATGAAAAAACAAGTGTGATTTTCCATTTACAATAATAGCTTGTTCATTAAAACTACATTCATAAGCAAGTTTGCCATGAATACTATCGTATTTCAAAAGATGAGCCATCGTTTTATTGTCGGCAATATCATTAATTGCTACTATTTCAATGGATGGATGATCGATTAAAAGTCGAAATAAATTTCTACCAATTCTACCGAACCCATTTATGGCAATTCTTGTTTTCAAGTATTTTGTTTATTCGGTTAATTGATTATTTGTTGAATCGGTTACACAAATAAACGATTCAACAAATTTAATTTTCTATAATATGTGTTTTTGAGCTTTATAAGAAGAACGAACTAAAGGTCCGCTTTCTACATGACGGAAACCTAATTCTAGTCCGAATTGTTCGTATTTTGCAAATTGCTCTGGAGTAATAAACTCCTTAACAGGCAAGTGTTTTTTGCTAGGTTGCAGGTATTGACCGATGGTAACCACATCAACATTTGCTTGACGCAAATCTCTTAATGTTTGGAATACTTCCTCTTCAGTTTCACCCAATCCAAGCATAATTCCCGATTTGGTTCTATTGATCCCTTTTTCTTTTAGGTATCTTAAAACCTCCATACTTTTATCGTATTTTGCTTGAATACGAACTTCACGCGTTAATCGGCGAACGGTTTCTATGTTATGAGAAACCACTTCTGGATTGGCTTCAACAATACGATCAATATTTCTTTCAATTCCTTGAAAATCGGGAATTAGTGTTTCTAATGTTGTTGTAGGATTCATTCTACGAATGGCTTTTATAGTCTCAATCCAAATAATTGATCCACCATCTTTCAAATCGTCTCTGTCCACGCTAGTAATTACAGCATGTTTTATATTCATTATTTTTATTGAACGGGCAACTTTTTCAGGTTCATCCCAATCTACTGTTTCTGGTCTACCGGTTTTAACTCCACAAAATCCACAAGAACGCGTACAAATATTTCCAAGAATCATAAAAGTAGCTGTTCCTTCGCCCCAACATTCACCCATATTTGGGCAACTACCAGAAGTACAAATAGTGTTGAGTTTATATTTATCAACTAAACCTCTAAGTTCGGTATATTTTTGACCAATTGGTAATTTTACTTTTAACCATTTTGGCTTTCCTGTAGGAAGTACATTTTCTAAAACAGATTCCATAATCGGGATTTTATGGTGCAAATATACGGAAAGTAGATTAGTTGATGATTTATTTAATTGGAATTTTAAAGCAATAAAGTAAAGATATATTGAATTAAATTTATCTCTTAGTTTGAATAATTTCAGCTAATAATTTTTTTGCTCTAAGAATTTTTACTTTTACGTTACTCAATGGCTCATCTAGTTGATTTGCAATTTCTTGGTAACTTAATTCTTGAAAATAACGCAACTGAATTACTTCTTGATAATGTGGTTTTAATTCTTTAATATACTGTAACAATTGAGATAAATTTTGTTCGGTAATTAATTTATCTTCTGCAGAAGGAGTTGAATCGGCAACATTATAAGCCCGGTAATCTTCATCGTCTGTAATTTCAATAAAAAACGAAGCTTTTTTCTTACGTAAAATATCGATGTGGACATTTTTTGCAATAGCAATTAACCAAGTATTAAATTGGAATTCAGAGTTGTAGGTTGCTAATTTATCAAATGCTTTTGAGAAGGTTTCAATGGTGATATCTTCAGCATCTGTCTCGTTTTCGGTTCGCTTAAGCATAAATCCGTAAACTTCATTCCAATAAAAATCCAATAGAAAAGTGAAGGCAACTTGATCGCCTAATTTTGCTTTTTCGATGGAGTTATTTATTTCCAATGTACTGGTTTTGAGAAACTGTTGGATACAAATATATTCAATTGGGTGAATATAAATGCAATCTCAATAATTGGATACCAATACATCACATCTTTTTCTTTTAATTTTCCTGCTGAAAACCCTAGAACAATCCAAGTAAAAAGGTATCTAAAACCAATTAAACTCAAAACTAATATCCACTGGTATTGAAACGCTAGAAGTACTATTGGAACTATAAAAAACAATATTTGTGTTATAAAAAATATTGAAAGTTGAATTCTGTCAAATGGTTTGTAAAAAGTTGCCGTTGCAACGTGTCTTTGTTTTAGAGCTTTCCAATCGCTATATTTAGTTTTTGGTTCGCAATAAGTGAAACTATCAGCTGAATAACAACATGTTGTATTACTGCCTTTACTTGCTTGATTAACAAATAAATCGTCGTCACCTGAACGAATTTTCATGTGATCAATAAATCCATTTACTTTAAAAAATTCATCTTTTTTATAAGCTAAATTTCTTCCAATTCCCATATATGGTCGGCCGATTTTTGCCCATGAAAAATATTGAGTTGCGTTTAGTAAAGCGTCAAAACGGATAATTTTATTAAGGAACGAACCTTTCACTTTTTCGTAGGCTCCGTAACCTAAAACAAAGGTTTTGTGTAATGTAAATTGGGAACTCATTAAAGTGATCCAATCTTTTGAAGTTGGATAACAATCGGCATCAGTGAAAAGCAAATAGTCTTTTGTTGCGGCTTTTATTCCTAATGTTAATGCGAATTTTTTATTTCCCCAAAAAGCCTCATTATTAACTACTTTTACCAACTTTACATTTGAATATTGTTTTTCAAATGCTTCAAATATATCCAAAGTTGCATCGCTTGAAGCGTCATCAATTAATATAATCTCGAAGTCAGGGTAATTTTGTTCAGCTAAAAGTGGAATGAATTTTATCACATTTTCTTCCTCATTTTTTGCACAAACGATTACAGAAATTGGAATTCTCTTTGGAGTTATTATTTGATTTTTTGCAAAAGAAAATTTAGAAAATACAATCGTATAATAAAAAAGTTGAACCGCAACAATAACAATAAAAATATAAAATAATGTGATTAACATATCTAATTTGCCTCTTTTTTGGATGTGTGCAAATGTATGAATTCAAATAGGATTTTCAAACACCGATTTAGCATTTAAAATATTTATTTTAGATAATGTTTACTTCAGCTTCAATGTGAATTCCAAATTTTTTGAAAATAGTTTCTTGTATTTCTTTAGATACATTTAATATCTCATGACCAGTTGCATTACCATAATTTACAAGCACTAACGCTTGATTTTTATGAATTCCAGCATCGCCAAAACGCTTTCCTTTAAAACCAGCTTGCTCAATTAACCAACCTGCAGGGACTTTTACTTCTGTTTCTGAAATTTCGTAAAACTTCATTTCAGGAAATTTTTCATGAATTGGTTCAAAATCAGATTTCAATACAATTGGATTTTTGAAGAAACTACCGCTATTTCCTAGCACTTTTGGATCTGGTAATTTACTTTGACGAATCGTAATTACGGCATTACTAACGTCTTTTAGTGTAGGATTTTGAATGTTTAATTTGTCTAATTCCGCTGTAATATCTCCGTAAGAAATATTAATTTTATGATTGCGCTTGGTCAATTTGAATATTACCGAAGTAATTATATATTGGTCTTTAACTTCATTCTTGAAAATACTCTCACGGTAACCAAAATGACATTCTGCATTATCGAAACTCTTCATTTCTAATGTGTCAATTTTCATTGCTGAACAAGAAACAAAAGTGTCTTTAATCTCAGTTCCATAAGCTCCAATGTTTTGAACTGGTGTAGTTCCTACGTTTCCTGGTATTAATGACATGTTTTCTAGACCTCCAAAATTGTTATTAATGGTCCACATCACAAATTCATGCCAATTTTCTCCTGCTTGACTTTCCACCAAAACAAAATCATCATTTTCTTCAACTATTTTTTTTCCTTTTAAATCGATGTGGATTACCAAAGCTTCAATATCTTTTGTTAAAAGCATGTTGCTTCCACCACCTAAAATAAACTTGTTTTTCGTTTTATTTTCAGCTAAAACTGTTTCTAATTCCTTAATTGAATGAACTGCAACAAATTCTTTTGCATTGGCTTCTATGCCAAAAGTGTTGAAGTTTCTTAAAGAAAAATGATTTTGAATTTCCATTTTATATCATTAATAGTATAAAGCAAAGGTACTTTAAACCTATTTAAATTTATAATTTATTTATTCTGTATATAGTCCTCGATTCAAAAATTCTAAAAGCGGTTTTAAAAGAATTAATTTAGCCGCGGTATCTTTTACGAAATTTGGTTTAGTCAATTCTGAATCATCAAATTTATGAATAGAAACGAAACTTTTAAGTTTCAAAAATTCAATCGCTGGGTGGTCTTTTTCAAAATCTTTAGGTCCATTTTTCAAAGAATTGGTTTCGGTGACATTCAAACCTGAATATACTTTTTTGAATTTTGCTTCACCCAAAATAGCTTCTAAATCTTCAAAAAAGAAGGCGATTTCTTTTCGAATTTTTCTCAAATCGTCATTTTCTGGGCCGTACATTCCGCCAGCAAAAAAAGAATTCCCTTTTTCAATATGAATGTAATATCCAGGCCCATTATTATTTCCATGGTTGGTATTCATCCAAATCCCCATATGTGTTTTGTATGGATCTTTATTTTTTGAAAAACGGATATCGCGATTGATTCTAAAAGTGCAGTTCTTCACTTCTAAAAGTTCTAAACTGGCATCTTGGGGCTTCAAAATTTCAAGAAAATCTTGAATTAATTGGTGGTATTCTTTTTTATATTCTTCGTAACGCTTTTTATTATCCAAAAACCAATCTCTATTATTATTGGATTTTAAATCTTGAAGAAACTGTATTGATTTTTCTGAAAGCATGATTTATTTTAATTGTTTTGTTAAATCTTCTTCGCTAATAAAACCGGAGTGTTTCCATAAAATTGTATTGTTTTTATATATAAGCAACGTTGGAAGTTCATCAATTTTCAACTCAGAAATTAAAGTTTTATTTTCATCAGCATTCAATCTTACAATGGTAACTTTATCAGCCATTTCCTTTTGCATTTTAAGTAAATACGGAGTCATTTTCTTACAAGGAGCACACCATTCTGCATAAAAATCTATTAGTACAATTTTATCTGTGTTAAGAAGTTCGTTGTATTCTTGACTACACATTCCGATGATTTTATTACTTGGAACAGACAATCCAGCAGCATTCCACTTCATGATTCCACCTTGTAATTCATATATTTTACTAAAACCCAATTCACTTAATTTTTCAGCTGCTTTTTTACTCCTTCCGCCACTCATACAGTAAACAAAAATTGGTTTTGACTTATCGTATTTACCAATTTTACCTTCAAAATTATCTCCGTTCCAATCGATATTAATAGCATTATCAATATGTTGGCCTGCAAATTCTTCAGGTGAGCGCACGTCAATAATTGCTGCTTGTGAAGTAGTTTTGATTTTTTCAGCAAAATTAACCGCTGCAATAGATTCATATTTAGCATTCGTTTGTCCGTTGCAACTTGTGAAAAGGAATCCTATAAATAGTAAATTTAAAAAGGCTGATCTCATAATAGTATTTTATTTATAGTAAAGAAAATGTATAATTATCTTTTTTCCAATAATTATAAGTTAAATATTTTATAGCTCTGATGAGTTGATTTTATAATAGCTTCGGTTCTTTCTGGATGAGTATCTGAAATAAATAGTTGTCCAAAATCTGAATTGTTGACCATTTCAATGATTTTTCCAACACGGGTTTCGTCTAATTTATCGAAGATGTCATCGAATAACAAAATAGGATTTTCACCTGAATTCTTTTTTACAAATTCGAACTGAGCTAATTTTAATGCAATTAAAAATGATTTTTGTTGGCCTTGCGATCCGAATTTTTTAATTGGATAATGATCGATTTCAAATGATAAATCGTCCTTATGAATTCCTGCGCTTGTATATTGTAAAACCCTATCTTTATTGATACTTTCCTGCAATAGTTGTAACAAATCTTTTTCAAACAATTGACTTTCATAAACCAATTGTACTGTTTCTGCTGAACCTGTAATTGTTTGATGATGCTTGTTAAATATTGGAACGAAATCGGCTAAAAATTCTTTTCTTTTTTCAAAAATTATTTTGCCCAAATCATTCAATTGCTGATTATAAATTGATAATGTATCCGTTTCAAAAACTTGATTTAATGCAAAATATTTCAACAAAGCATTTCGCTGACTTAGTGTTTTTTGATATTGAATTAACTGATTTAAATAGGTAGAATCCAATTGAGAAATTACGGTGTCAATGAATTTTCGTCTAGTTTCACTGCCTTCTACAATCAAATCTCTGTCGGCTGGAGAAATAATTACCAACGGAATAAATCCAATGTGTTCTGAGAATTTATCGTATTGCTTTCCGTTGCGTTTTAGTATTTTTTTCTGCCCTTTTTTTAAGCTACAAATTACAATTTCGGATCTTTCATTTTTCTCAAACTCGCCTTCAATTACGAAAAACTCTTCACCATGTTTGATATTTTGAACAGCCAACGGATTGAAATAACTTTTGCCGTAGGACAAATGAAAAATAGCGTCCAAAACATTAGTTTTACCAATACCATTTTTACCAACGAAACAATTTATTTTGTTGTCAAATTCGAAATTGGCTTCCGAAAAATTTTTATAGTTGAATAAAGAAATTTTTTTAAGATACATTCTGTAAAACGGGTAGAATAGGAGAGATTTTAATTTCTAATTTTGATTTTCTAATACCGGTGCAAATTATTGAAAATTATCCATAAAACCATATTTTTATCAATTTGAATTCTGAATATTTTTGTATTTTGATAAAAAGTATATCATTATAAAGAAAATGTTACTATTATTTGAATTTAAACCCTATTTTTTTATGACAGTTTGAATAAAAATTTTATTTTTGCCACTCACTAATTTAAATTATAATGGCAACGTAAAATAAAAGAGGATATAAAACCCCAAAAGAAAAAGTTGAAAACGACACTCCAGTTGAAAATATAACTATTGACGAAAAAGACAGTACTACTGCTGGTGTCTTTAATTCATTAGACCAAACCGCTTCAAAAACTGAGGAATTTGTAGCTAAAAATCAAAAAGCAATTTTCGGAATTGTTACCGTTATTGCAATTGTAACTGTAAGTTATGTATTGTTTCAAAAATTTGTAGCTGAACCTAAAGAAGAAAATGCTGCAAGCGAAATGTTTTTAGCACAACAAAATTTCCAAAAAGCTACTGAAGGAACTAAAAGTGATTCTCTTTATACATTAGCACTAAAAGGTTCTGAAGGTAAATTTGGTTTTATCGATATTGCCTCTAAATATGAAGGAACTGATGCAGGAAATTTAGCTAATTATTATGCTGGTATGGCTTACTTGAACACAGGTAAATACGATGAAGCTATTTCTTATTTAGAAAAATTCAAATCGGAAGATATGGTTTTAAGTACTCTTGCAATTGGCGCAATTGGAGATGCTCATTCTCAAAAGAACCAACCAAAAGAAGCTTTAGAATTTTATGTAAAAGCATCTGAAAGTAACAAAAACGAATTTACAACGCCACGTTTTCTTTTGAAAGCGGGACAAACTGCTTTAGGTTTAAATAATAAAGTAGATGCGTTAAAATATTTCACTGAAATAAAGGAAAAATACGAAGCAACTCCAGAAGCTGCTAATATTGATGCTTTAATTGGTTTGTCTCAATAAGAATTTTAGATTTCTGATTTCAGAATTCGGATTCTAAAATCTAAAATAAGATGGCTACTGCTAATAAAAATTTATCAAATTACGATAAGAACACAATCCCAAGCGCGAAAAATTTTCGGTTTGGGATTGTTGTTTCTGAATGGAACCCAGCAATAACTGAAGGCTTATATTCTGGTGCTGAAGCTGCTCTATTAGATTGTGGCGCACTTCCTGAAAATATTGTCCGTTGGGATGTGCCAGGAAGTTTTGAGTTGGTTTACGGTGCTAAAAAAATGATTGAAACTCAAAAATTAGATGCTCTTATAGTGGTTGGTTGTGTTATAAAAGGAGAAACAATGCACTTCGAATTTGTTTGCGAAGGAGTCACTCAAGGAGTAAAAGATTTAAATATTAAATATGATGTTCCTGTAATTTTTTGTTTGTTGACCGATAATAACGAACAACAATCTATCGATAGAAGCGGAGGAATACATGGAAATAAAGGAACTGAAGCTGCAATTGCCGCATTAAAAATGGCCTATTTAAGAAGTCAAGCTAATTTGAAATAATTAATTTTTCAACACATCCTATAATTTAACAAAACCTCTATATTTTAGAGGTTTTATTTTTATAATTTTGGTATGAAAGCCAACAGAATTTAGTTAAATTTGTCAATTCACGATTAACCCTAAACAACAATTTATTTTAATGTCGAGTATTATTCAATTGCTTCCAGATCACGTTGCCAACCAAATTGCGGCAGGTGAAGTTGTTCAAAGACCTGCTTCGGTAGTCAAAGAATTGCTTGAAAATGCTGTTGATGCAAAAGCAACCGACATTAAATTAATCATTAAAGATGCCGGGAAATCGCTAGTTCAAGTTATTGATAACGGACAAGGAATGAGTGTTACCGATGCTCGTTTGTGTTTTGAACGACATGCAACTTCTAAAATCCGCCAAGCCGAAGATTTATTTTCATTGCACACCAAAGGTTTTCGTGGAGAAGCTCTTGCGTCTATAGCTGCTATTGCTCATGTAGAAATGAAAACGAAGCAAGAGCAAGAAGAACTTGGAACTCACATTGTTATTGAAGGCAGTAAATTTGTTTCACAAGATGTGGCTGTTTTGCCTAAAGGCACTTCCTTTTCGGTTAAGAATTTATTTTTTAATATTCCAGCTCGTCGTAATTTCTTGAAATCGGAAACGGTTGAACACCGACACATAGTTGATGAATTTCAAAGAGTGGCATTGGCACACCCCAATATTCATTTTACTTATTTTCATAATGGAAGTGAATTATTCAATTTACCGCAATCCAATTCTAGACAACGAATCGTAAATATTTTTTCTGGTAAAACCAATGAAAAACTAGTTCCTGTAAGTGAAGAAACTGAAATTGTAACTATTCAGGGATTTGTAAGTAAGCCTGAATTTGCCAAAAAAAATAGGGGAGAACAATTTTTCTTCGTTAACGATCGGTTCATAAAAAGCGGTTATTTGCACCACGCCGTTATGGCAGCTTATGAAGGTTTACTTAAAGATAGCAACCAGCCTAGTTATTTTTTATATTTAAATGTTCCTCCGAACACCATTGATATCAACATTCATCCTACAAAAACCGAAATTAAATTTGACGATGAGCACGCTCTTTATGCTATTTTAAGATCGGCAATAAAACACAGTTTAGGTCAGTTTAATGTTTCTCCTGTTTTAGATTTTGATAGAGATTCCAATTTGGATACACCCTACAATTATAAAGATCAAGAGGCATCAACCCCTACAATTCAAATAGATGGTAATTTTAATCCATTTTCTGATGATACACCAAATAAGCATTTTACGTCTTATAGAAAAACGGAAAACACAGCGAATTGGGAAAGTTTATATGTTGGTTTAAAGCACGATTCGGAAGAAATTAGCAATGTTGAATTTGAAAGTGATGAAGTTACAGGATCATTATTTAATGAAAATGAAATTGAGCAGGCGTCGAATAAGATGTATCAAATTCATAAAAAGTACATTGTAAATCCTATAAAATCAGGGATGGTAATTATTGATCAAAATCGTGCACATCAAAGGGTTTTGTACGAGCAATTTCTTACAAATATGACTGTTCATCAAGCTTCTAGTCAACAATTATTATTTCCATTAAATTTGTTTTTCTCCAAAAGTGAGATGAAATTAATATCAGAATTGCAGCTTTCATTAGTCAATACAGGATTCGTTTTTGACGCAAGTAATGAAGATCATTTGGTTATATCAGGTTTGCCTGTAAATGTTACCGAAAGTGAAGTTTCAATTGTTTTAGAGCAATTAATAGGTGATTTAAGTGATGGAATTCCCGATTCTAGTTTTAGTCAAAACGATAGTATTGCAAAATCAATGGCGAAGAGTTTAGCAGTTAAAACAGGAGCATATTTGACAGAAAAAGAACAAGAAAATCTTGTAAATGGTCTTTTTGCTTGTAAAGATCCCAATGTTTCGCCATTTCAAAAACCAACTTTCATCACGATGCGTGTAGAAGATATTGATAAAAAATTCACATTATGAGAAACGTAACAGAAGTAGTTAAGCAATTAATTATCATAAATATATTATTTTTTATAGGAACTGAATTCCTTGGAGATGTAGCTTATAAATTCTTGTCTTTGTATTATCCTGAAAATCCAGATTTCCAATATTGGCAGCCATTAACTCATATGTTTATGCATGGAAATTTGATGCATATTTTCTTTAATATGTTTGCTTTATTTTCATTTGGATCTGCTTTAGAGCAAATGTGGGGTGCCAAAAAATTCTTATTTTTCTATATTTCTTGCGGTCTGGGAGCTGCTTTAATTCATATTATATCAAACTATTATTTTTTCCATGACGGATTAAATACGTTGGTTGCGAATGGAATTCCTAAAGAGGAAATATTAAAAATTATGAGTGAAGGTAAATACGATTCAAGGTGGATGGAAATTTTATCAAAATCAAATTTTGAAAGTTTTACTTCTGCTTTTGTAACTCCGGCAGTTGGAGCTTCGGGAGCAATTTATGGAGTATTAGTTGCCTTTGCTTTTGTGTTTCCAAATGCTGAATTGGCTTTAATGTTTATTCCAATTCCTATAAAAGCGAAGTATTTTGTACCTGTAATTGTGAGTTTAGACTTGTTTTCTGGGGTTACAGGTTTTTCAGTATTTGGTGGGGGAATTGCCCATTTTGCTCACGTAGGTGGCGCTTTATTTGGATTTTTAATGGTTTGGTATTGGAGAAAAAATCAATTTAATGCCAACCGTTGGAATTAATACTTTATTAAATGAGTATACTTGAGGATTTAAAATTGCAATTTAAAGTAGGTGATGTATTGACAAAATTGATTTTTTGGAATATCGCTTTTTTTGCTATACCAAGTATTCTATTTGGAATTTTACCATTATTTAAAGTCAATATTGACTACTTAAATTATGTGAGTTTATCCTCAAATCCCCATGAATTACTCTGGAAACCTTGGTCGATATTCACTTATGCATTTAGTCATTCTTCTATTTTACATATTCTGTTTAATTTAATTATGCTGAATTTTGCTGGTAGATTATTTCTCATTTTTTTCAACCAAAAGCAATTATTGAGTTTGTATTTTGTAAGTTCATTATTTGCGGGAATTGTATTTCTACTTAGCTATATGTTTTTTCCTGCTCTAGCAAATGTGAATACGTCTTTGGTTGGAGCTTCTGCTTCTGTTATGGCAATATTATTTGCAACTGTTTCGTATTCGCCTTTAATGAATATAAGATTACTGCTTTTTGGGAATGTAAAATTATGGCACATTGCTTTGGTATTAATTGTTATAGATTTGTTCCAGTTACCTAAGGAAAACACGGGAGGACATTTGGCACATATAGGCGGTGCTTTTTTTGGTTATATTTACATTCGATTATTAAAAAATGGTACCGATATTTGTAATTGGTTCACATTAATAATAGATGCATTTTTTTCTATATTTGGAAACAAAAAATCAAAACCATTTAAAAAAGTACATAGAACTTACAAGGCTCCAGCTGAAAAAAGAGCTGCT
>CALPLL020000024.1 GCA_943324395.2 Rhizobium sp. Q54 | reverse complement strand
CCATTAACGGCTTACATGAAAGAAGATCCTGAATTTGGTCCATTTTGGCAAATAATATATGATGAATTCCTTGAAACTCGCCGTTTATTATTGAAAATTTCGGGTCATAAAACACTAATGGAAAATTATCCTGATGGAAAAGCATCAATTGATACTCGGGAGGCAATTGTTAAACCATTATTAGCAATACAACAATATGCATTGTCTAAAATTCAAGAATTACAGAAATCAAATAATCCTGATGAAAAACTACTAAAAGTATATGAAAAAATGGTTCTTCGTTCTCTTTTTGGAAATACAAATGCTAGTAGAAATTCAGCTTAAATTAATTTTATGAAATCAAATCAGTTACCAATAAACGAATATGCCGATTTTTATAAATCTTATATTGAAGCGCTCGATAATGTTGAATTAATTGAAGAATTGGAAATTTGCTTGCACGAATTCATCAAATTTGTTCGAAATATTCCAATGGATAAATTTGATTATCAATATCAAGTTGGAAAGTGGACAATCAAAGAAATCATTCAACATTTGATTGATTCAGAAAGGGTATTTGGTTATAGAGCTCTTAGAATTTCAAGAAATGATAAAACACCTTTACCAGGTTTTGACGAAAATAGCTATGTAGATAATTCTAATGGTAAAGATAGAAGTTTGCAAAGTTTATTGACGGAAATGGCAGTTGTTAGACAATCAACATTATCATTATTTAATAGTTTTTCTCAAGAACAGTTATCAAATATTGGAATTGCATCGAATAAAGAAGTGTCAGTTAGAGCTATTGGTTTTATAATTATAGGACATCAAAAACACCATCAAAAAATATTCTCAGAACGATATTTAACAGATTAGAAATAAAAAAAGGAACTTTTACGAGCCCCTTTTTCTTAATTTAATTATTCTTCTTCATCGTCTGATTCTTCATCAGCTATGTCGTCTGCATCGTGATCATCATCATCATCAATATCACTTGAACCTTCAGGATCTTTTGTAATATCAACTTCCTCTTCGTCATCTACAGCGTCGTCTACATCTAAATCAATTCCTTTAATTGCATCTAGTGGAACAACTATGTCATCATCTTCTTCAAAATTGATTAATCTGTCAGATAATTTAGTGCTAATTTTAACTAAATAAATGGTGTCTTCAGTACGAACTTCAACAGCTTCAATAGTTTCGTCTTTATGGTTTTTAAATCGGATGATATTAGAATCATCATATCCGTCAGGAAATTTCTCGACTAATAAGTTCAAGATTTCATTGGTTAGTTTTGCGTAATCAACAATAACTCTTCTCATAAAATAATATTATAAATCTAGTAAATAAGCAAAAATTAATGGAGCTACAATGGTAGCATCCGACTCAATTATAAATTTTGGGGTATGAATATCTAATTTTCCCCAAGTGATTTTTTCATTAGGAACTGCACCGGAATAGGAACCATAACTAGTTGTTGAATCTGATATTTGACAGAAATAACTCCAAAAAGGCACTTCATGCATTTCCATATCTTGGTATAACATTGGAACAACACAAATAGGAAAATCTCCAGCAATTCCTCCTCCAATTTGGAAGAAACCAATACCGTTTTCACTGTTTTTTGGGTACCAATCGGCAAGATATATCATGTATTCAATTCCTGATTTCATGGTTGATGCTTTCAAATCTCCTTTAATTACATAGGAAGCAAAAATATTTCCCATTGTACTGTCTTCCCAACCTGGAACAATTATAGGTAGATTTTTTTCGGCAGCAGCATACATCCAACTGTCTTTCAGATCTATTTCATAATATTCCTCTAAAACTCCAGAAAGCAATAATTTATACATGAATTCATGCGGAAAGTATCGTTCTCCGTTATCATCAGCATCTTTCCAAATTTTGTAAATGTGCTTTTGCAAACGTCTAAAAGCCTCATGTTCTGGGATGCAAGTATCTGTTACACGATTCAATCCACGTTCCATTAAATCCCATTCTTCTTGAGGAGTTAAATCTCTATAATTTGGAACTCTTTCATAATGAGAGTGAGCAACCAAATTCATTATATCTTCTTCTAAATTTGCACCGGTACAAGAAACGATTTGAACTTTGTCTTTACGAATCATTTCTGCGAATATTTTTCCTATTTCGGCAGTGCTCATTGCACCAGCTAAAGTGACCATCATTTTGGCTCCTTTTTCTAATTGTTGTTCGTATGCCTTAGCTGCATCAACAACAGTTGCAGAATTGAAATGCAAATAATACTTCTCAATAAACTGACTTATAGGACCTTTACTCATTTTTAATTATTTAGTTTTTATTGAATCAAATTAACAAATTAATTATTTGATATACAATTTGAATTTTAAATTTTTTATACTTTTTTTCTAAAGAAATGATACTATTAATATATTTACAATAGTACAGAATTGTATTTGTAATTTCTTATACAATTCTATTTATTTGTTTTGATATCCTAATATTTTTAACACATCATCAGCAGTTTGTTGTTCAGAGAAAACAGAAGTTTTAATTTCCCCATTTTCGTCGTGGTCTATTAAAAGATGTTTTGGTTCAGGTATTAAACAGTGATGTAAACCTCCAAATCCTCCTATAGTTTCTTGATATGCTCCCGTATTAAAAAAACCAATATACAAAGGCTTTTCCTTATTGTATTTTGGTAAATAAATGGCATTCATATTCTGCTCGGAATTGTAATAATCATCACTATCACAAGTCATTCCGCCTAATAAAACCCGTTCATAGGTATCGTTCCAACGATTAATTGCGAGCATTACAAATCTTTTGTTGATAGCCCAAGTATCTGGTAAAGTGGTAATAAATGATGAGTCAATCATGTTCCATTTTTCTCTATCATTTTGCTGTTTTTGATACAATACTTGATAGATTGCACCACCACTTTCGCCTACAGTAAAAGAACCAAATTCAGTAAAAATATTAGGAACATCAACTTCCGCTTCATCACATGCAATTTTCACTTGGTTGATAATTTCATCAATCATGTATTGATAATCATATTCAAATGCTAGTGAGTTTTTAATTGGAAATCCACCACCTACATTCAAACTATCTAAACTTGGGCATTCCTTTTTTAATGCCACATAAACTTTGATACATTTGATTAATTCACTCCAATAGTAGGCATTGTCATTGATTCCTGTATTAATAAAAAAGTGCAACATTTTAAGTTCCAAATTTTTGTTTTCATGAATTTGCTTTTTGTAAAAAGGAACAATATTCTTATATCCAATTCCCAATCTAGAAGTATAAAACTCAAATTTTGGTTCTTCTTCAGCTGCAATTCTAATTCCAATTTTGAATTTTCCCTTTATTGCTGCTTGAAGCAAATCCAACTCTTCGTAATTATCAATTATTGGAATGGTATTTTTATGACCGTTATTTATGATTCGGGCAATATTTTCAATGTATTGGTCTCTTTTAAAACCATTACAAATCACATAAGTACTTTTGTTTATTTTGCCTGATTGCAACAAATTTTCAACAATATTAATATCAAATGCTGATGAAGTTTCAATGTGGATGTTATTTTTAAAAGCTTCATTCATAATGTATTCAAAATGAGAGCTTTTAGTACAATAGCAAAAGTAATATTTACCTTTGTACTCACTTTTATCCATCGCATTTTTGAACCACGTTTTAGCTCTTTTTATGTTGTTAGAAATTTGTGGTAAATAGGTAAATTTTAATGGCGTACCATATTGTTCAACCAATTTCATTAAATCAATATCATGAAATTGTAGGTTGTCTTTGGTAAGATTAAATTCTTCTTGAGGAAAATAATAATTTTGATTAATTAAATCCGAATATTTTGTATTCATATGTTTATCAGTAAATTAGAATTAAAAAGTGCTATTTCTTTATAAAATCTAATTTTCAAACTCGAATATTCGCATAAATGATTTGAAGTTCATCATCGTTGATAATGGAATGCCTTAATTCATCAAAATACATAACACCAACTAATCCAAAATAGCGATTCAATAAAGCTTGAAAAGCCATGTAGGTCTCGTTCTTAGAGAATGAAAAGTGAGTGCTATTTTGTTTTTTATTCATCGGAGCAAATGTAAAAAAATATTAATTCTATATAACAATCTGCAGTACTTTTTTTTTATAATTTGTAATCTTCAAAAGACGATATAATTAATTCATTATCAACACCTTGATTAATAATAAATTTTCCAATTCCATCAAGAAGTACAAAATTAATTTTACCATTTTCATTTTTCTTGTCATGAATTAGTAAATCCAGTATCGATTGAATGTCGCTTTTATCAAAAATTACATCTTCAAAAATTGATTTAATAGTTGATTTTATTTCTAAATATTCTTCTTTAGATATAAGATTTTTCAGCATTGAAATGTAACTTTCTAATATCATTCCGATTGCAATAGCCTCGCCATGGAGCAAACTTTTTTTGGTAGGATTATCCATAAAATAACTTTCAATAGCATGTCCTAAAGTATGACCAAAATTCAATGCTTTTCGTATTCCCTTTTCCATAGGATCTTGCATCACAATTTCATTTTTAATCTTTATAGAATCAAAAATTATAGAGTCAAAATCGGCAAAATCTAATTTTGATAAATCTAAAAATTGTTTCCAATAAGAAAGGTCAAATATCAATCCATGTTTCAATATTTCTGCTAATCCTGAACGCATTTCTGTTTGCGGCAGCGTAGCAAGAAAACCTGAATCTATAATAACTAAATTCGGATTATTAATTACCCCAATTTGATTTTTAAGGTTACCTAAATCAATTCCTGTTTTACCACCAATAGAAGCATCAACCATTGCTAATAAAGTAGTTGGAATATTTATAAAATCAATACCACGTTTAAAGGTTGAAGCTACAAAACCACCAAGGTCAGTAACTACACCACCACCTAAGTTGATAATCAAACTTTTTCTGTCAGCTCTTAATTCAGTTAGAACATTCCATATTTGAATGCAAGTTTCAATGGTTTTATTAATTTCTCCGGCATCAAATTCAATAATTTCAATTGGACTTTCAGTTTCAATTATAGGAAGTAATTTTGGCAAACAAACTTCATTAGTAGTAGAATCCACAATTATAAAAATAGTAGAATAATTGTTTTCAGATATTTGTTTATTCAGTTCTTTATAACCTTCAACATTGAAAATTACCGAATATCCATTTGCTGTTATTGCTTGCATTTGTTTACTAATATTTGTTGTAAATTGATGTTGCAAAATAAGGTAATTTTTGATTAATATTCATCAATGTGTTCTTATATTTGCAATATTATTAAAATTCTCATGGATAAAATTTTCAACAATACTGAAGTTGCTTTTTCATTAAAAAGCGATACTGAATTAGACCGCGCATATTTTCTTTTCAAAATGATTGATAATCAGCCCTTGGTTCGAATAGGAACAGCAGTGACTAATTTTGCTATAAAAGCACATTTACCAGTTGAAGGATTAATTCGTGCCACTGTATTTGACCATTTTTGTGGTGGTGTAAATGAAGTAGATTGTCTATCTGTTGTTGACAAACTTTTTACTAAAGGAGTTTCATCGGTTTTAGATTATTCTGTTGAAGGAAAAGAAGAAGAGGAGCAATTTGATGCCGCTTTGAAAATGACATTAAAAACGATCGAATTTGCTAAAGAACGTGAAGCTATACCGTTTGCAGTTTTTAAACCTACCGGATTTGGAAGATTAGATTTATATGAAAAAGTGGGTTCAAATATCGAACTAACCGAATCAGAAAAATTAGAGTGGAATAGGGTAGAAGCTCGCTTTGATAAAGTTTGTAGTGAAGCTCACCAGAAAAATGTTCCTTTATTAATAGACGCTGAGGAAAGTTGGATGCAAGACGCCGCCGATGATTTGGTTGCCCAAATGATGAGAAAGTACAACAAAGAGAAAGCGATTGTTTTTAATACTTTGCAAATGTATCGTTGGGACCGATTGGATTACTTAAAGAATTTGCTCCAACAAGCAAAAAAAGAAGGTTTTTATATTGGAATGAAAATTGTTCGTGGTGCCTACATGGAAAAGGAGAATTTGAGGGCTGAAGAAAAAGGGTATCCAACACCAATTTGCGAATCTAAAGAAGCTACCGATTTAAATTATGACGCAGCAATTCATTTCATGGTTGAAAATATCGATAGAATGGCCATTTTCGCAGGAACCCACAATGAATTATCCTCCTATAAGTTGATGGAATATTTGCAGGAATTGAATATTGAGAAAAAAGATGCAAGAATTTGGTTCGGACAATTGTATGGGATGAGCGATAATATTAGCTATAACTTATCGGCTAATGGCTACAATAACGCTAAGTATTTACCTTTTGGGCCTGTTCGTGATGTGATGCCTTATTTAATTCGAAGAGCAGAAGAAAATACATCGGTTGCAGGACAAACTAGTAGAGAATTAAAATTGATTACTGCTGAAAGAGATAGAAGAAAAGGGAAAAGATAGTTACTTTTTAATTCTAAAAGTTATTAAACTGAAGATTACTTAGGTTTTTATAGATACCGTTATCCAAAGCAATTAACTCTTGATGAGTTCCTTGTTCTTTAATACTACCTTCATCCAAAACGATGATTTGATCGGCAGAACGAATCGTTGATAAACGGTGAGCAATTATTATACTTGTTCTTCCTTGCATTAATATTTCTAGCGCTTCCTGAACTAATTTTTCGCTTTCGCTATCCAATGAAGAAGTGGCTTCATCCAAAATTAAGATACTTGGATTTTTTAATAAAGCTCTCGCAATTGCAATTCTTTGGCGTTGACCTCCCGAAAGTTTTATTCCACGTTCTCCAACAATGGTCTCAAATTTTTCAGGAAAACCTTTTATAAATTGGTAGGCGTTGGCTTGTTTTGCGGCTTTGGTAATTTCTTCTTCGGTTGCATTTGGTTTACCATAAGCAATGTTTTCACGAATGGTTCCGCCAAATAAAATGACATCTTGTGGAACAATACTCATGTTTCCCCGAAGCGTTTCCAAATCATAATCGTAAATATTTTTACCGTCAATGCTAATTTCGCCACCTTCAATGTCATAAAAACGTAATAATAACGAAGCTATTGTTGATTTTCCAGCTCCACTAGGACCAACAATTGCTATCTTTTGACCAAAATCGGCTTTAAAACTAACGTCTTTTAATACCTGGATTTCTTTTCTTGAAGGATATGAAAAAGCTACTTTTTTGAAACTTACATTTCCTTTTAATATTTTTTCGGCAGTAGATTCAGATGAGTTTATTTTTTCCGGAGTTTCATCTAATAATTCAAAAACGCGTTCAGTAGCACCAACTGCCTTTTGAATTTGAGCATACAATTCGGCTATTCCACCAAAAGAAGCTCCGACAAAAGTAGAATACAATACAAATGAAATTAATTGTCCCACACTCATTTCTCCACTAATACTCAATCGAACACCAAACCAAACTACTGCTACGATTGCGCCAAAAAGACAAAATATAATAAATGAGGCAAAGTAACCTCGGTATTTCCCACCCTTAATTGCAATCTTTACAATTTCTTTAATCTTACCATTATAACGTGCAATTTCGTACCATTCATTTGCAAAAGCTTTAACAATACTTATTCCTTGCATTGTTTCTTCAACAATCACCTGGCTTTCTGCAACTTGATCTTGAACTTTCTTTGAATATTTTCTAATAAATCGTCCAAAAATTACTGCAGCAACAGCCACTAATGGAACAACCGACAACATTAATAAAGTAAGCTTGAAACTCTCACTTGCTAGTAGTGCAACTCCACCAATTATTAAAATAAATTGTCTCAAAAATTCAGCTATTGTTGACGTAAGTGTGTCTTGAATTTGAGTAATATCAGAGCTAATTCGGCTGTTTAATTCACCAACTCGTTTTTGTGAGAAAAAGGTCATGGGTAATTTCACCAAATTGCTATACAATGCCAAACGTAAATTTGCTAATGTGTTTTCAGTGAAATTTACAAATAATGATAATCTAAAAAAAGAGAAAAGCGATTGAAATAACAGAATTACAATTAATCCACCAGCTATTAAATTTGCTTGAGCATTGTCCTTATTTTTAACGCAATCTATTAAAAGTCCCATTAATTTTGGAAAAGCTAATGCCGTACCTCCAGTAAATAATAAGAAAATTAGCCCTACATAAAATTTCCATTTATGATTCTCTGCATATTTAAAAATTAATAATGCTTTGCTTAGAGAAGATTTGGTAAGCTTTGATTTTGGTAAATCGTTTTCTTTAAAACGGGCCATTTATATGATGTTTATTTGCAAATGTAATCTTTAACTAAAGCAATAATATTTAATATATGTTAAATTAAAACAGCCTAAAGTTTTATTTTCTTTTATCTAAGGCATTCAAGATTGTTTTGATTTGATCTACATCAATTCTTTTCGCTTTGATTTTTTTATCCTTATCCAAAATATAAATTACAGGAGTAGAGTAGATGTCGTATTTGTCTTTTAAATTATTGTAATGTACTCCATCATATACGTTTATCCAATCTAATTTCTTTTCATCAACATATTTTTTGTATTTATCAAATTCTTGTTGGGTGTAAACACAAAATACTTTTACATCCATTTTATCTTTCAATAACTGGTGGTACAAATCAATTAATTTTGGAATTTCCACTTGACAATGACTACAATCAACATCCCAAAACACTAGAAGAGTGTATTTTGCTTTAATTGATCGAAGTTTTAAAAATGTTTTTTCTATTTCTGTGGTATTGGCATAGAAAATTTTAGTCAGTTCTTCGCTAGTTTTTGCATTTTCAAATCCCATTTTTACAATTTTGTCATGGCTTTCTATTGGAATCATGGGTAATTCTGGCGCAATTTCTTCGAGTAATAGTGGTCTTAATATATCTGCACGATTAATAATGTTTTTTACAATATTATCGTCGTTATAAATATCTTTTGCCTTTCCGGTTTTAAAATATTTATCTACAATAGTTACAAAGACTTTATCAAAACCCATAACTTTTGAAGTTTCATATTTATTTACAAAGTTTGCCAGTAATAATTTGTACATAATTGAACCTTCAACGGCTTGATTCATAATTCGGTCAATTTCTACAGAAACAGAGTCTGGATCTCTTAAAACTACCGATTCAAAGTAACGAGTTAATCGACCATGGAAAAAAGGCGTTCTTGCTAATCCATCGTCTTTAAAGTCTACACCATCCCAATAGTGTTTTTTATAATAATTATAAACTAAAATGCTGTCAGGACGTCCATTTGAAGCTTTTGGGATGTCTTTAAGGTATTTTTCAATTTTTAAGTTCAAGGCATCACTAATGAAACTTCCTTTATTTTTAGTGATGAAAGACTTTTCGTAACTTTCAATATTTTCATTAATTATTTTTTGCTTGCTTGACATAAAATCAGTCGAATCTTTTTTACTTAGCCCTTTCGTTTTGGGTAAATAAGATTCAAATTCAACTCTTTGTACTTCAAAATATTTTATATAATTGAAGAAATCATTTTGAATTTTCGAATTACTACATTGTAATAACTCTTTATAATTGGAAACAGATTCACTAGAAATGTCTAGATTTTGGTTGTCATCATCAACTATAAAATCAAAATAGATTGACTTTCCTTGGCCTACAAGTGAATAAATTCCTTTGTATAATTTTTTCTTACCATTGAATACAATTTTACCATTTTTAATGTTGGTACAGGTATCCACAATCATGTTTTTATCAAATTGATAAAAAGTTAAATAGGCGATAGTGTCCTTGCAATGTTTTAAATTAATTTTAATATCATAACTATTTTGAGCGTTGATAGAATTAATTGAAAACAAGACTACTAATAAAAAGGTTATTTTTTTCATATATAATTAAATATTAAAAATAGAATAGTATAAACTTTAGTTATCTTAATTGCGCTCCTAATTGTGTTTGAAAATTATTTTGAAGTTTGCTCATAATTTTTTCAATTTGAGTATCCGTAAGTGTTTTAGATTCATCCTGAATAGTAAAACTTACCGCGTATGATTTTTTACCTTCAGGCAAATTTTTACCTACATAAACGTCGAATAAAGTAATTTCTTTCAATAGTAATTTTTCTGTTTGCTTAGCGATGCTGTAGATTTCTTCAAATGCAACAGATTCATCCAAAAGCAAAGCCAAATCTCTGCGAACTTCAGGATATTTCGGAATTTCAACAAATTTAATTTTGTTTGAAATTGATTTTAAAATTGCATTCCAATCAAAATCAGCATAAAAAACTTCTTGTTTTATATCAAAATGTTTTAAAATCGATTTTTTTACAGTTCCAAATTCAACCAAAACAGTATTCCCATTTGCAAAAGCTATTCCCTCTGCAAACACATCTGTTGAGATTGGTTTTGTATGGCAATTATTAATTCCTAATCTTGACAAAATGCTATTTACATATCCCTTAAATAGGAAAAAGTCAGATGGTTTTTGAGTGTTTGTCCAACTTTCATCCAATCTATTTCCGGTGGTGAATAATGACAAATGTTTTGGTTCATCATATCCAGATGGTAATTTATGGTAGGTTTTTCCAAATTCAAATAACTTCAAATCGGTATTTCTACGATTGATATTAAAAGAAACGGCCTCCAAGCCAGAAAATAATAGGGATTGTCTCATTGCCGACAAATCATTACTTAATGGGTTTAGAATTAACACATTAAAATCTTCTTTTAAATTTTCAGATAATTTTACATAATCGGGAGTTGTCAATGAATTGGCCATCATTTCATGGAATCCCAAAGAAGTCAATTGATTTCCAATAAGGTTTTGCACTTTATAATCTTCTGTTCTTCCAGAATTGAAAACGGTAGCATTAACTTTATTGGTAAAATTGATATTATTATAACCGTAAACTCGAAGTAGCTCTTCAATTACATCAATTTCTCTTTGAACATCAACTCTATAAGCTGGAATAATAAGTCCTAAACTTGAGTCGGAAACACTTGTAACTTTGATGTCTAATGAAACTAATATTTTTTTAATTGTCTCTTTAGGTAGTGCTTGACCAATTATTTTAGTAACATTTTCGAAATTTAGAACTACTGGAAAATCTCCATCTTTAGTATTATTTACATCTATAAGATCGGAAGTAATTTCACCACCTGCAACTTCTAAAATTAAAGTGGCAGCTCTTTTTAAAGCATAATCGGTAATGGCTGGATCAATTCCTCTTTCAAATCGAAAAGAGGCGTCGGTACTTAAACCATGTCTTTTTGCTGTTTTTCGAACGGAAACTGGATTAAAATAGGCGCTTTCTAAAAATATAGAATTAGTGTTTTCAGATACACCAGAATCCATTCCACCAAAAACCCCAGCAATACAAAGTGGCCCTTGGTTGTCGCAAATCATGATGTCTTCTTCATTCAAACTTCTTTCAACTCCATCTAATGTGGTGAATTTTGTTCCTGATTTAACAGTATCAACAATAATATTTCCATTTATTTTTGAAGCATCAAACGCGTGAAGCGGTTGTCCTAATTCATGTAAAACATAATTAGTAACGTCAACAATATTGTTTTTTGGAGTTAATCCAATAGCTTTTAATTTGTTTTTTAGCCATTCAGGTGAAGACTTAACCGTTATTCCTGAAATGGTTATTCCACAATATCTAGGAGTTAATTTAGGATTATTTACTTTAATATCAATTTTGAATGTCCTTTTATCAACTTTAAATTTATTTACAGAAGGTGTAATTAATTCATATTGCTTACCGTCTCTTTGAATTAAACCTGCACGTAAATCTCTAGCAACACCCCAATGACTCATTGCATCAGCACGATTTGGAGTTAATCCAATTTCAAAAACTTCGTCGGTTTCAATTTTAAAAACCTTCGCAGCTGGAGTTCCAGGAACCAAACTAGAATCTAGAATCATAATTCCTTCGTGACTATCACCAAGTCCTAATTCATCTTCGGCGCATATCATTCCATGGCTTTCTTCCCCTCTAATTTTTCCTTTTTTTATTTCAAATGATTCTCCTTCTTTATCGTATAATTTTGTTCCTATTGTTGCAACAGGTACTTTTTGGCCAACAGCAACATTTGAAGCGCCGCACACAATTTGAATAGGAGTTCCAGTGCCAATATCAACAGTTGTAACTTTCAATTTATCGGCATTTGAATGTTGGATGCAAGTAAGTACATGACCAATTACGACTCCTTCTAATCCACCTTTCAAACTCTCAAATTTTTCTACACCTTCAACTTCTAATCCCAGATCAGTCAATACTTCAGCAGTATCCTCCGATTTCAAATCGATATTGATAAATTGTTTTAACCAGTTGTATGATATTTTCATTTTTTTTCTATATAATGATGCAAATATAAGGATTGCTAATTGTAGTAAGAAAGATTTTTATTGCTTTTTTAACAACAATTATTAACTATCTTAACAATGAAAAATGGGAACTAAATCGCTGATTTGTATTTTGCTCATTATAATAAACTGTAAACCAATAATCTGTTGCTGGTAGAGGGTTTCCATTATAATTTCCATCCCATCCAAGTCCTGAAGGTTTGATTTGCTTAATTAATTTACCATATCTATCAAATATGTCAATGTAGGAATTGTCTTGATTTTTCAATTCATTAATATTCCAGGTATCGTGAATTGAATCCCCATTTGGTGTAAAATAAGTTGGATAATTAATAATCTGAACTACAATTTTTTTAACCCCACAGAAAAATTTGTCTCTAACTAAAATTTCATGAACACCCATCGATAAATCAGTAAATACGTTGCTTTCTTGGTAAATAGAATTATCTAATTTGTATTCGTAATTTCCAATTGGAGTTACATTAACGGAAACGGTTTGTATTTCCGAGAAATAATTGGATACAATAGCTGTTACTATTCCGGGAGGCAAATGGACTCCAATAGTTGCATTTGCAATAGCCGAACATCCAGTAGTGGAGTTTGTTACATTAACAGAATAAGCTCCAGGTTGCGTGGCTCGATAATTGTTTCTTGTTTGGCCGGCAATTAATCCAGTACTATTTGACCATGTAAATGAATGTGTTGCTGAACTTATATTGGTATTTAAGGTATAAAACCCAAAAGGATTTCCAATATCGTCCAAACAAAGAAAACCATCTTGAGGTAAAGTTACAATTGGTAAACTATTTACAATTAAAGTCCCATTGTAAATTGCCGCTGGTGAACAACCACCTTGAGTAGTTAATGTAAAATTAAATGTTCCAGTAATTGTTGGCGTACCAATAATTGTGAAAACACTATTATTAAAATTCCCTGACAATCCAGCTGGTAAACTACCTGAAGTAATGGTAGCATTGGTTGCAAGCCCGCCAATATTAAATGAAATAGGGGATATTACAGCATTTAAACATAAAGTTGGAATTGAATTGTTTAATGTAATACTTGGTAACGGGTTAATTGTAATTGAAAAATTAGAAGAGGATGCAGTTTGACATATAGCAGGATTTGCAGTTATTGTATAGGTGACTTGATAGGTGCCAGGTAAACTATTGGTAAGGTCAATTTCTCCGGTAGAGGAATTAATATTTAATCCAGCTCTTGAACTAAAAACTCCACCAGTAGCAAATCCAGCGTCTGGAATTACAATTGGGTTTATATCGTTTATACAAATGGGTGAATTGTAGGTAAATGAACTCACCGTAGGCAGTTCAACCGAGAGTTTAAAATCGGTGATAGCAAAACAACCCGTAAAAGTATTATTTAATCTAATGAAAATCTGCTGAGGATTTGATGTATTTCTGAAGTTATTCGGTGTTGAAATTGCGTTGGCATTAGTTACAGCGTCATTATAGTTGGTGTAATAACTAGCAACTAAATTAGTTTGTGAGCCAATTGCTAATGTGCTATTTGGAGTCAAATCAAAATTTGCTTTTCCAGGTAAACCGGGTAAACTGCATTTTCGAAGGTCAATTTTCGAAATGGTTGTTGGTGCTTGATAAAAGGTAGCTGTTCCTGACCAACTAATTGAAAAAGCACTCGCGCCTACAGGTCTATCTATAGCGATATAATAGGTCTCATTATCTAAAACATCCAGCCATTTTACAAAACTATTTCCGTCTGGACCTGGTCCTTCGCTAACATCAACTTCAGAACTATTTATTCCAGTTAAATTGTTGGTAGAATTTGCATTAATTGGGTTGGTGGTTGAGCATCGGATAGCTGTTCCTAAATTACTACAAGTTGCATTTGGTCCAAAGATCCAAAAATCTAAATCTTCTATTAAGTTTGGGCTTTGAGGAGTTAATGTAAATCCTAAAGTACCCCCAGTATTAACTTTAATTTTTAACCACAAACTGTTATTTTCTCCTAAACCACAGGCGTTTCCGGGTGATATTTCTTGAACTCCAATTCCACTTGCGGTTAAACCAGATAAATTGGCATTTCCACAAATTAAAATTGCATCAACGCAATCGTTTTGTGCCGATAAGGTTAACGTACACAAAAAAGCTAAATTGGTTAATATTCTAGATAATTTATTTAAAAATAAATCCATACCGGCGTTTTAATTGAAAAGTAAATTTAAGTGTTTTATTGTAAATAAACACTATAATATTATATTTTAACTAATGTAATTCCAAATATTTTT
>CALPLL020000023.1 GCA_943324395.2 Rhizobium sp. Q54 | reverse complement strand
TTTGGTAATGTTCCTGAGGAAACAATCATATTACCAGAACCTGGAGAAATACCAAATTGCACAGGCGCAATTAATGTCCCTTGACACACTGTAGGTGAAGGATTTCCGGATAACAAAGTTACTGTAGCACTATTTTTAATAGTTATTGTACCTGTTGCAGTTGATGGTCCACATATACCAAATGATTGAACAGTATAAGTGTAAGTACCTATTGCACTAGAAGCTCCAGAGATGGTAATAGTGTTAGTATTTGTAATAGCGTTAGTATTTAACACCCAAGTAATACCTATTGGTTGACTTGGAGAGAATGTTACAATTCCTCCTGTTGCACCTCCACCAAGGTTATATATAATATCCTGTATTACAATATTAGAACATACCGACTGACTAGTAGTATTTGCAGCCGAAATCAAGTTGATTCTGTCATTAGAATTCACCGTGATTCTTCCTCCAGTATAAGTAAAGTTACAATTACTGGCTACACCAGAAGTAATTACATTATAATTAAACACTCCTGAAACTAAAGGAGTTCCTGAAATGGTAATGGCTCCTGCAGTGTAAACCGCACTTAATCCATTAGGTAATCCTGTTACATAAGCGTTTGTAGCTGATCCACCAATAGTGAATACTATTGATGATGGAAGTGGACTTCCTACACATACTGTTTGAGAAATTAATGCTTGATTAACAGGTACTACAGTTCCTATTTGTCGCACCTTTATATAAGCAGTATTAGGTAAAGTTATATTATTTGAGGTACAAGTTGAAGAACTTGAATCTTGAACACTTGACAATGTCACCGTGAAATCCCCTGCAATTGGTATTGGTATTGTAACCGATGCACTATTGCTTGTTGTTAATGAAGTAACAGTATAACTCGTTGAAGTACCTGTTAATAAATTATTAATTTGATAAGTAAAAGTATATGGTGCCGTTCCATTAGAACCAGTAAAGGTAATGGTAGGCTGTGTTCCATTTTGACATTCATCAAATCTATTATTTCCAGTAATTGTAGCTGTTGGTTGTGGATTCACATTAATACTTCCAGTAGCATATACAATGTCACATCCTCCAGTTAATGGAATACTATAATTGAATGTTCCTGAAGCGGTTGGAGTACCACTAATGGTAATAATATTACCTGCCCATGATGCTGTTACACCTGCTGGTAAACCTGTAGCTCCTCCAATACCTGTAGCTCCGGTGGTGTTGTGAATAATAGCTGTTAAAGCATTATTAATACATATTGATGGCGTACTTGAAGCTGCTGATACCGTATTATTAGGCTTAACAATTATACTACCTGTAGCAAAAATTGAACTACAACCTCCAGTTAATGGAATACTATAATTGTAGGTTCCTGAAACCGTTGGTGTTCCGCTAATGGTTATAGTATTCGCTGCCCATAATGCAGTTACACCGCCTGGTAAACCAGCTGCTGTTCCTATTCCTGTAGCTACAGTAGTTGTATGAGTAATAGCTGTTAAAGCATTATTAATACATAAAGTAGCTGGATTAGTAGAAGCTGTTGTTACTGTATTGTCAGCATTTACAATAATACTTCCTGTAGCATAAACTGCACTACAACCTCCAGTTAATAGGATACTATAATTATAGGTTCCTGCAACTGTTGGTGCTCCACTAATAGTAATTTTGTCCGCTGCCCACGAAGCTGTTACACCTGCTGGTAAATTTACTATTGTTCCAATTCCAGTAGCTCCAGTGGTAGTATGAGTAATAGGAGTAAAAACTGTATTGATACAAACAGTTGGAGTACTTGATGCAACTGATGCAGTATTGCTTGGATTAACCGTTATAGTTCCTGTTGCTGAACCTCCACATCCTCCAATTAATGGAATGCTATAATTAAAGATTCCAGCTGCCGATGGAGAACCACTTATGGTAATAGCGTTTGCTAACCATGAAGCTGTTACTCCTGCAGGTAAACCTGTTGCAACACCAATTCCGGTAGCTCCAGTTGTAGTATGAATAATAGCTGTTGTTAATGCCGTATTAATACATAAAATTGGATTAGAAGATGCTGGTGTTACAGTATTGCTTGGATTAACTGTGATAGTACCTACAGCGTTTATTGCACTACAACCTCCAGTTAATGGAATGCTATAAGTAAATATTCCTGCAACTGTTGGTGTTCCACTAATAGTAATAGTATTTCCTGCAAACGAAGCGATAACTCCTGTTGGTAAACCTATTGGTGATCCAATTCCGGTAGCTCCAGTTGTTGTAAAAGTAATAGGTGTTGTTAATGCCGTATTAATACATAAAATTGGATTAGAAGATGCTGCTAATACAGTATTATTTGGATTTACAACTATAGTTCCTGTAGCATTTACTGTGCTACACCCTCCTGTTAATGGAATAGTATAATTAAATATTCCTGAAACTGTTGGTGTTCCACTAATTGTAATAGTATTTCCTGCAAACGAAGCAGTAACTCCAGATGGTAAACCTACTACCGTCCCTATTCCTGTAGCACCAGTGGTAGTATGAGTAATAGCTGTTAAAGCGTTATTAATACATACTGGCAAAGTACTTGAAGCTGCTGTTACAGTATTATTAGCGTTTACAGTAATAGTTCCTGTAGCATATACTGTATTACATCCTCCGGTTAATAGGATACTATAATTAAACGTTCCTGATATTGTAGGTGTACCACTAATAGTAATTACATTTCCAGCCCATACAGCTGTTAATCCTGAAGGTAAACCTGTTACTGCACCAATTCCTGTAGCTCCAGTGGTTGTATGCGTAATAGGAACCAAAACAGTGTTAATACATAATACAGCTGGATTAACAGATGCTAGTGTTACAGTATTATCAGGACTTACAGTAATAGTTCCTGTTGCATATACTGTACTACATCCTCCATTTAATGGAATACTATAATTATATACTCCTGAAACAGTAGGTGTACCGTTTATAGTAATAATATTTGCTGACCATGAAGCTGTTACACCTGCTGGTAATCCGGTTGGTGATCCAATTCCTGTAGCTCCTGTAGTAGTATAAGTAATTGTTGGTAAAACTTTATTAATACAAATTGTTGACGAAATTGATATTGGTGTTACCGTATTATTTGGATTTACAATAATGGTTCCTGTAGCTGAACCTCCACATCCTCCAGTTAATGGAATACTATAAATAAATATTCCTGAAACCGATGGAGTGCCGCTAATAGTAATAGTATTTGCAACCCAATTAGCTGTTACACCTGTCGGTAAACCTGTTGCAGTTCCTATTCCTGTTGCCCCTGTGGTAGTAAAGGTAATTGGAGTTAAAACTGTATTAATACACAATACAGGTGGATTAATTGGTGCAGGGGTTACCGTATTATTAGGATTTACAATAATAGTTCCTGTTGCATTTAATGAATTACATCCACCAGTTAACGGAATACTATAATTAAATATTCCTGAAGCTGTCGGTGCCCCACTAATGGTAATAGTGTTGCTTGAGAATGAAGCAGTTACACCCGCTGGCAATCCTGTAGCTGATCCAATACCAGTAGCCCCAGTAGTAGTATGTGTAATAGGAGTTAAAACTGTATTAATACACAGCGGTAAAGAACTTGTTCCTGCTGTTACAGTATTATCCGGATTTACAGTAATTGTTCCAGTTGCATTTACTGTGCTACATCCTCCAGTTAATGGAATGCTATAATTAAATATTCCTGAAACCGTTGGAGTACCACTAATAGTAATAGTATTTCCTGCCCATGAAGCTATTACCCCATTTGGTAAACCAGTTGCCGGTCCAATTCCTGTTGCGACAGTAGTTGTATGAGTAATTGCAGTTAAAGCTGTATTTATACAAAGTGGAGAACTTGACGCTACTGATACCGTATTATTTGCATTTACAATAATAGTTCCTGTAGCATATACAGTATTACAACCCCCAGTTAAAAGCATGCTATAATTAAATGTTCCTGAAACTGTTGGGGTACCACTAATGGTAATAACATTTCCGGCCCATGTAGCTGTTACACCTGTTGGCAAACCTGCTACTGGTCCTATTCCTGTAGCTCCAGTCGTAGTAAGTACTATAGGAGTTAAAACTGTATTAATACATAATTCAGTTGGATTAATAGATGCTAGTGTTACCGTATTATTTGGATTTACAATAATAGTTCCTGTAGCATTTACTAAACCACATCCTCCTGTTAATTGAATGCTGTAATTAAATGTTCCTGAAACGGTAGGTGCTCCACTAATAGTTATGATATTTCCTGCCCATGAAGCTGTTACCCCTGATGGTAAATTTACTATTGTTCCAATTCCTGTAGCCCCGGTTGTAGTATGTGTAATAGGGGTTAAAACCGTATTAACACATATTGGTGGAGAACTTGATCCTGGTGTTACGGTGTTATTTGGATTAACCGTTATTAATCCTACTGCTGAACCTCCACATCCTCCTACTAATGGAATATTATAATTAAATATTCCAGAAACTGTTGGTGTACCACTAATGGTAATTACATTCCCTGCCCATGAAGCTGTTAAACCTGTTGGTAAATTTGTTACTGTTCCAATTCCTGTAGCTCCAGTTGTAGTATGATTAATAGGTGTTAAAGCCGTATTAATACATAAAGTTGAAGTACTTGTTGCTGGTATTATTGTGTTACTTGGATTAACAGTAATGTTTCCAGTAGCAAAAATTGAACTACATCCTCCAGTTAAAGGAATGCTATAATTAAATATTCCTGAAACCGTTGGTGTACCACTAATGGTAATAGTATTTCCTGCCAAAGATGCTGTTACACCTGAAGGTAAATTTGTTGGTGTTCCAATACCTGTAACTCCAGTGGTAGTATGAATAATAGGAGTTAAAACTGTATTTATACATAATGTAGAACTTGAAGCTGCTGTTACAGTATTATTAGCGTTTACAGTAATAGTTCCTGTAGCATTAACTGCACTACATCCTCCAGTTAATGGAATGCTGTAATTAAATATTCCTGAAACAGTTGGTGCGCCGCTAATTGTGATAGTGTTACCTGCAAACGAAGCTGAAACTCCTAATGGTAAACCTGATACAGTTCCAATTCCAGTAGCTCCGGTGGTAGTATGTACAATAGGTGTTAAAACCGTATTTATACATAATGGAGAACTTGGTGATGCTGTTACTGTATTATTTGCATTTACAACAATAGTTCCGGTAGCATTTATTAAACCACATCCTCCAGTTAATGGAATGTTATAATTAAATGTTCCTGAAACCGATGGAGTTCCACTAATGGTAATGGTATTTGATGCCCATGTAACTGTTACACCTGTTGGCAATCCTGTAGCTGTTCCAATTCCAGTAGCTCCGGTGGTAGTATGAGTAATCGATGTTAAAGCGGTATTAATACACAATGGTGCGGAACCTGATGCTGCGGATACAGTATTAATAGGATCTACAATAATACTTCCTGTTGCGTTTACTGCACTACAACCTCCTGTTAAAGGAATAATATAATTAAATATTCCTGATGCAGTAGGGATGCCACTAATTGTAATTATATTGGCTGACCAAGAAGCTGTTAATCCTGCTGGTAAATTTGTAGCAGCTCCAATTCCAGTAGCTCCAGTTGTTGTAAAAGTAATAGGTGTTAAAACCGTATTTATACATATAGGTGAAGCACTTGGTGCAGCTGTTACTGTATTATTCGGATTTACTATAATACTTCCTATAGCATTTACTGTACTACATCCTCCAGTTAATGGAATACTATAATTAAATGTTCCTGAAACCGTTGGGGTACCACTAATGGTAATAGTATTTGCTGACCATGAAGCAATTAAACCTAATGGTAAACCAGTTGGCGCCCCAATTCCTGAAGCTCCAGTGGTAGTATGAGTAATAGCTGTTAAAGCGGTATTAATACATATAGGTGTTGAGCTTGATGCTGCAGTTACAGTATTATTAGCATTAACAATAAAACTTCCAGTAGCATTTACTAAACCACATCCTCCGGTTAACGGGATGCTATAATTAAATGTTCCTGAAACTGATGGAGTTCCACTAATTGTAATTGTATTTGCAGACCATGTAGCTGCAACGCCTGATGGTAATCCCGATGCTACTCCAATTCCCGTTGCTCCAGTAGTCGTATGTGTAATAGCTGGCAAAGCGGTATTGATACACGTCGATGGTGAACCTGATGCTGCAGTTACTGTATTGTTTGGATTAACAATAATAGTTCCTGTTGCATTTACGGTACCACATCCTCCAGTTAACAGAATACTATAACTGAATGTTCCTGATGCTGATGGAGCACCACTAATAGTAATAGTATTGGCTGCCCATGAAACAGTTACTCCTGCTGGCAAACCTGTTATTGTTCCAATTCCTGTAGCTCCAGTTGTTGTAAATGTAATAGGTGTTAAAACCGTATTAATACATGTTGGTAACGAAGTCGGCGCTGCTGTTACCGTATTATTAGGATTTACTGTAATAGTTCCTGTAGCACTTACTAAACCACAACCTCCAGTTAATGGAATGTTATAATTAAATGTACCTGAAACTGTTGGAGTTCCACTAATGGTAATTGTACTTCCTAACCATGAAGCTGATACACCCGTTGGTAAACCAGTTGCTGCTCCAATTCCTGTTGCTCCAGTAGTAGTATGTGTAATTGCTGTTATAGCTGTATTAATACATACTGGTAAAGAACTAGAAGCTGTTGATACGGTATTGTTTGGATCTACAATAATAGTTCCTGTAGCATTTACTGTACTACAACCTCCAGTTAATGGAATGCTATAAATAAATGTTCCTGAAACTGATGGAGTACCGCTTATTGTTATTATGTTCGCAGCCCAAGAAGCTGAAACCCCTGCTGGTAAACCTGTTGCAGTTCCAATTCCAGTAGCTCCAGTGGTTGTATGTGTAATAGCTGTTAAAGGAGTAAAAATACATGTTGGTGACGAACTTGATGCTGCCGTAACAGTATTATTAGGATTTACATCCACATTCAATGCAACTGGAGAAGAATTAGTACATCCATTTGCAGTGGCTGGAATAGTAAGATTATAAACTACCGTAATTGGTAGGTTGGTAGTATTGGTTAACACTTCATTAATTGAACCGCTTAAAGGACCAACTGCAGGGTTTGAAATACCTGTTTGTAAAGCTCTAGTCCAAGTTATAGTTCCAATTGATGCTGAAGTTGGTGTATAATTAAATGGTGTTCCTGTACAAATTGAACTCGGAGTTGTTGTAGAAGTAAGACTCGGAGAAGGATTCACTAATACATTTACATTTTGAGTATTTGTACATCCGTCAGGAGTAGTAATAGTAACTTGATAAACTACTGAAATAGGATTTGAAGTTGTATTAAACAATACCTCACTAATAGCTCCACCTGAAGGTCCTGCTGCAGGATTTGAAATACCTGTTTGGACTGCTCTGGTCCACGTAATTGTTCCTGTGGATGCCGTAGTTGGGATATAATTAAATAACACACCTGAACATGTTGCCGAAGGTGGTGTTGTATTAGATAATGTTGGTACCGGAATAACTGTTATAGGGAATGCACTAGAAGCCGCTCCGGATCCACATCCATTGCTACCTTTAACAATTAAATTACCTGAAACATCACTATTTGAAAATGGAATTGTGATCGTATTTGTTACAGTGTTTCTAATTGTTCCATTTGGCAATGTCCAAATATAGCTTGTAGCATTTGGAATAACAGTAGCAGTATAAACATTACTACTTGATCCTGCACAAACTGTTGAAGGCCCTACAATTGAAGTTCCTGATGGTAAAACGTTAATATTTATAGGCATTGTTGCTGTAGCGCTTCCACAACCATTAATTCCGCTAACTGTAATATTCCCAGAAGTAGAACCTGAAAATAATATTTGAACTGTATTGGTTCCTTGACCTGATACAATTGATGATCCGAATGGAGGAACCCAATTATAAGTTAGAATATTTGAATTTAAAGGAACACTAAAAGTAGCTGTTGCTCCTTGACAAATTGTTGAAGTATTAGGTGAAATAGAACCTAAAGAGGCAACTGAACAATTAATTGAAAGAGTTACATTATCTCGAACAGGTGTCATTGTGCTACAAGCACCTACTCCATTAACCGATAATGTTAAAATATCTGTTCTACAAATACTAGCTAAAGATTGGTATATGGTATTTGTTCCTAATGAGAAAGTACCTGCTCCATTTGAAGTCCAACTTTGAGTACCTCCATTTAAAACAGAAGTACCATTTATTGTAAAAGGAGCTATTGGTGTTCCTGCAGTATAACAAACTGCACCACTCACACCGGCTACTACTGTTGGTATAGGTTGAATAGTTACTATTAAATCACTATAAACTGCCGTTGATGACGGACAACCAGGATTTGGATATACTAATAAACGTACTACCGATGTAGTTACCGTATTAACACCTGAAATACCTGAAGTAAAAGTAGGGTTTAATGGATTTGAACTATTAGAAGATATGGTTCCAGGACCACTATATACACTCCAGTTCAATGAAGAATAATTTGATGCAAGTCCAACTATTGGAATACTCGGATTATTCATACACATTGCTGCATTGGTAGTACTTACTGTAGGTTTCTTAACAATATTCAATAAAATTTGACTGTTCACAGGTGGGCAACTAGTATTTCCAACGCCTGATAAATTCAAATAAACATGACCTAAATTGATATCATCAATACTTGGTGTATAAACAGGATTTATACTTGTCGCACTACTAAATGAACCAGGAACATAAGTTGAAACTGAAGTCAAATTACTATTTTGAGAACTTGTCCAAGCTAAAGTTGTTGCATTTACTGAAGTTGCTGTAGCTAAAGTAAAAGTTGATCCTTCACAAATTGTAGCGTCTGAACCAGCAGCTACAATAGGGCCTTTAGTAATTGTTAGTTTAATTACATCAGTAACTATTGAACTACACGGTACGTTACTTACTTTGATAGTTAAAAATACATATCCTAAATTAATATCATCCTGACTTGGCGTATAGATTGGTCTAATTACACTTGTATTTGTAAAACTACCTCCTACATAGGAAGGATTTGAAGTTCCATCACTGTTTTGAGAACTTGACCAAAGGATTGTTGTATAATTTGTAGCCGTAGCTGTTGCTAAACTAAAATTTGAATTTTGACAAATTACCGAATCCTGACCAGCATAAGCGGTTGGTTGAGGCGAATAAGTGATCGTCATAGTTTTTGTAACACTACCAATACATGGAGCAATATTATTAGCTTGTAATGTTAATGTGACTACACCTGTTTCGTTTACACCAGGAATATACTTAGGATTAATTGTGTTAACTGTAGATGGATCTATTGATCCTGTTCCATTTTCTGTCCAAGTAAATGACGAATAATTTTGAACATAAGCTCCATTATTAACACTATTCAAAGTAACAGTTTGCCCTTGACAAGCAGTAATATTCGTTCCAGCAGAAACATCTGCAATTGGTTGTAAATTAACTCTTATAACCTTAACCGCTGGAACTGAACATCCAGTTAATGGAGTTACTGTTAAAGTTAATAAGGCAAATCCATTGGCAATTTCATTTGCAGAAGGAGTAAATGTTGGAGTTAATGTTGAGGCATTAGTTAATCCTCCTGGAACTCCTGAAGCTCCTGAGGTATTTGTCCATAATAAAGTATTTCCATTAGTAACCGTTACAATATTTGGCATAGTAAATGTTCCACCACACATCGAAATTGTAGTTGAACTTGCTGTTATGGTAGGATTTTGATTTATTGTAATTTTCATTGTGCTTTGCACTGGTACTTGCGGACAAGTAGCAACTGGATACGCTGACATTGTCAATGTTACACTTGGAGAATCGGCAGAACCAAAGAAGTAAACTGGATTAATTCCTGAATTTGTACCTGTATAATTCCAAGTACCATTACCTGAAGATGACCAAGAAACGGTATAGCCAGTATTATAATTACTAATTGTTGCACCATTCAATAGAACTGAAATATTATCCTGACATGCTAAAATATCTGGTCCTGCATTAACCTTTGGTTTTGCATTCAAAGTTAATCGCATTGGATCTGTTGCACTACCACATCCGTTAGTAGTAGTTGCCAACAAATTAAAAGTTATCACTTTAATTCCTGTTGAAGTATTATAATCACTTGCACTAGGGAAATATATTGGTGCTAAAGGATTTGTAGTTGGTTGAATTGTACCTCCTCCATCTGTTGTCCATGAATAATTTGTTGCATTGGAACCTGTTCCATTTAATTGAAACGATGTAGTACCTTCACAAATAGACGCATCTACCCCTGCATTGACAACTGGAGCTGGATTAATTTGTATTTGAATAAAATCTTGTTTTACAATTGAACAAATTCCTATTCCTGTTGCTGATAATGTAGCAGTTACTATTCCTGAAGCACCTGCAGTAGGAACTATAACTGGTGTTAATGTATTTTCTGTACCTGCCTGAATTGTTGCTGGTCCACTAACACTCCATGAATAAATTGAAGCGTTTTGAACACTTGCACCAGAAACTGTGAAAGTTGCATTTTGACAAATTGTACCTCCGTTTCCTGCTTGTACTATTGGATTAGGGATAATATTTAAAACCAATTGACCTGCAGCTGGAGAACAAACTCCATTAGTCGATGTTGCTGTTAAAGTAAGTCTAACAGAACCTGTTTGACCAGTTGCTGGTGTGTAAATTGTTGCCGCAGTAGACGTAGAACTAAATGTACCTAATCCACTTGATGAAGTCCAAAGCAATGTGTTATAATCAGATGCAGAAGCGTCTGTAGATGAAATTACTAATGTACTTCCTTCACAAATGGTTTTAGTTCCTGTAACTGTAACTGTTGGCTGAGCGACTATCGTTAATGTTTTTGTAGAAACAACTGGGCTTCCACAAGCTGAATTTCCAACCACTGTTAATGTTAAAGTAACTGGACCTGTTTGACCTGGCGCAGGAACATAAGTTGGAGTTAAGGTGTTAATAGTTCCTAAACTCAATGCTCCTGGACCCGTTGCTGTCCATGATAAAGACGTATAATTTTGTGCTGTTGCTTCTCCTGAAGTCAGTGTATAATTTGAACCTTGACAAATTGATGCATTAACACCCGCATTTGCAGTTGGCTTTTTAACAATGGTAATTAAAGTCGAATTAGGAACTAAAGGACAATTAGAATTACTAACTGCATTTAAAGTTAAAGTTACATTACCGGCGATAATATCTGGATTACTAGGAGTGTAAGTTGTAGTTAATGAAGTGGTAGAACCAAAAGTTCCCGTACCAGAAGTAGTCCAATAATAACTACTTGAATTTGTAACACTTCCTGTAAGATTTACAACTGCTCCCTCACAAATTGTTGGATAAGTCCCTGCATTAACTACTTGGTTAGGTGTTAAGTTTAAGATAATGAAATCTGAAACTGAACCTGTACATGGTGCAGCCGCTTGAGATGTAACAGTTAATCTTATTGGTGTTGTAGGATTACTTAATTCTGAAGCACTTGGAGTATAAGTAGGATTCAATGCTGTAGGGTTACTAAATGTTCCCGGAACAGCACTATTAGAAGTCCATAAAACTGAACCTGGTGCGTGATATAAACCTGTTACTCCTGTGATTTGATAAGGTAACGATGTACAACTGTATCTATTTTCAATTCCAGCATCTAGTATTGGTTTCTTTTGAATTGTTACGGTTTTAACAACTGTTAATGGTGAACAAGGTGCATTTCCATTAGCGGTAATTTGAATTCCAAATGAAGCAGTATCATTTGAACCAGGAGTATATTGAGTTACTGGCTGATTTGCATTCAAAAATAAACCATTTGAAGTTCCAACAGTACTCCAAAGTACAGAAGTGGCATCAGTTGTAACTGCAGAAGCTGAATACACTGATCCTTCACAAACAGTGTCTGTTGTAGAATTAACAACTGTAGGTGCTTTGGTAATATTAATTCTAATTTCTTTAAAATCAGATAAATTACAACTAGACGTACTTGATCCTGTTAATCTTAAAATAACGTAACCATTTGCAATATCTGCGGAATTGAAAGTATAAACAGGATTTAAAATCGTAGAATTACTAAAATTACCTGTTCCAATTGGATCTACTCTTGTCCATTGGGTTGTAAATGCATTTAGAGCAGTATTACCAGTTAAATTATAGGTTAATTGTGAACTACAAACCGTATCTAAAACAGTTGGCAATGTAACAATTGGTTTTTTCACAACGTTCATTGTATACGTTTGAGTCACAACATTAGAACATGGTGCCAAACTTGTAACACTAATACTAAAAGTTACAGTTCCACTATCCGGAGCTGGGATATAGGTTGGAGAAGCGGTATTTGCACCGGTTAAAGTTCCTGTTCCGCTTACTATTGTCCAAGAAATTGTGCTTGGAATATGATCTGTAAAACTAGCTGTTAGCAATTTATTTACTCCCTCACAGAAGAAACCGCTATTGGTGAAAGAAATTGTAGCTTGTTTTACAATATTGATTCTAAAAGTTTTAACTATAGGAGCTGTACAAGGTGCAATTGGATTAACTGTTAAAGTTAAATTGACAAAAGTATTCCCTATATCAGCTGCTGTTGGGGTGTAAGTTGGTGTCAAAGTTGTTGCACCAGTTAAACCTGCCATATTTGGAGTTGTCCATTGGTATGATGCAACTGAACTTGGGTTCTGTATCGTTACATAGCTTGCAGGTATTGTATAAGAAGTTTGTGTTTCACAAATAGTAACCTGGTTAGGATTGATAGTAACTACCGGATTTTTAACTATAGTATAAGTTACCGTGTTAGAAACAGTTCCAGTAGCACATGGAGCAATTGGATCTCCAATTAATGTTAATAGTACTTGTCCACTAGCAATTTCAAGTCGTCCTGGTGTGTATTCTGTAATTACATTTAGGTTTGAAGTGGTGAATGATCCATCTCCCCCATTATTAACCCAATGCAAATTAGTCACATTACTTGAAGTTGCACCTGAAGTTAAAATCACAGAATTTTCGCAAATAGTAATTGATGGTCCAGCAAAAACACTTGGTTTTTTCTGAACTGGAATAACTACTGTTTTTATATCCGGAACACCACAAGGGGTAATAGGTTGAGCAGTTATGGTTAATACAATTTGATTTCTAAAAATATCTAGAGCACTTGGTGTTACTAAAGGATTTGGAATGGTAGTATTTGAAATAGTTGTTCCTGTTGTTGAAGTCCAAACATAGCTTGAATAATTAGAGATAGTAGTTCCAATTACCGTAACATTAGTTGCGTCTTCACAAATAGGCAATTGATTGGTAACCGTAACTATTGGCGATTTCACTATGTTAACTACAACAGAAGTTGCTAAAGGAGTGGCACAAGGTGCTATTGGATTAGCTGTAAGTGTTAAAGTTATAGGCGAATTTTGTGCATCTAATGCAGAAGGGATATAAGTTGGATTTAAAGTATTAATTACACCTCCTACAAAAGTACCATTACCACTAGTAGTCCAATTTAAACTACTATATGTTCCTGGTGTAGCAGTTCCTGCTAGTGTAAATTGTGTTTCACATTGATTTATAGGTGAATTTACACTCGCACTTGCTACTGGTTCAGGAATAAAAGTTAATGTTATTGTTCCTGTTTTAGAAGTTCCACAAGGAGTAACTGGGAATACAGTTAATGTTAATATCACCGAACTAGAATTTTTATCAGCAATTGATGGTGTATAAATTGGATTTAATATATTTCCAGTAGAGGCAAATGTTCCTGTTCCTGTTGTAGTCCAATTTGCCAAGGTAATTGGTTGATAACTATTGGTTATACTTGTACCTGTAATATTAAAAGTTGGGCTGCTTTTACAAATAGAAGCACTAGCCATTGTAGTAACTACCGGTAATTTTTCAAAACGTATTATAATGTTATCCGTAATAGAACCTTGACAAGAATTTCCAACACCTGTTAATGTTAAGGTAACAGATCCACTTAAAATATCTTGTGGTGAAGGAGTATACACCATTCCATTCAAAGAAGTTGGATTAGCTATAGTACCCGCAGTTCCATTAGATGACCAAGCAACACTTGAAGTATTTGCTTGAGTTGCTGAAGTTGAAGTATATGTTAAGTTTTCACAAATAGTTACTGTTGCAGGACCTGCATCAACTTGTGGCGCTTTTATAAAATTTAGTACAATTGTTTTGTCTTTTGAAATATTACAATTGGTAGAATTTCTAGAAGCTCTTAATGTTAAACTCACCGAATTATTAGCAATATCTGCTGGTGAAGGAGTGTATGAATTAACACTATTGGTATCTAAAGGATTTAAATTTAAGAATCCTGCATTATTTCCAGATGAAGAATCCCAAGTTAAAACATCGTATGTATTAATAAGTGCATCAAGACCAAAAGTTGAACCTGGACCAGAAATTAGAACAGGAATTCCAGCACCAGTACAAACATCTAGACTTGTATTCATAACTGAAATAACAGGATCTTTAACAATTGTCAAAGTCATTTGTGCAGTTGCATCTGCAATACATGGTGTATTCTTTTTGGCTGTTAATTTAAGTATTACAAATCCTGCATTGATGTCTAAGGGACCTGGATAGTAGGTTGGATTTAATGTATTTCCACCTGTAAAATAACCATCTCCACCAGTCCACACAAGAGAACTATAATTGGTAGCATGAGCAGAATTCACAAAATAACTTCCAGATTCACAAATAATTTTTGAAGAAGCAGGAATTACATCAAAATAGGCAGTTGGTTTTGGTACAACAACAATTTGGGTAGTGCTTATTGCTGGGTTCGTACAAGCAGGAGTTACCGGATTTGCTGTTAAGCTAAATGTTATAGGTCCTGAATCATTTGGACTAGAAATATAACTTGCC
>CALPLL020000022.1 GCA_943324395.2 Rhizobium sp. Q54 | reverse complement strand
TGGCATACCGTTAATCATAACCGCAATGTTTTCTTGAGCGAATCCTCTAATGTTAACTCTAGAGTCTCCGTAACCACCACCTGATTTAGATGCATAAACAGAAGGCGTATTTTTCAATAAGTCTGGAAATTCTTGATTTCCTGCTTTAGCTTGAATTTCAGCCGCTTTGATAGTAGAAACAGCCACCGGTGTTTTTCTTTCTTTAGCAACGTCAATAATGCTTCCTCTAACCACTACTTCTTCTAGTTGGTTTGACTTAACAGTGTCATTCTTAACCGCTTGCGCAAACGAAGCTGTTGCTAAGAAAAACAGTCCAAAAAATAAATTAATTTTAAAATTTTTCATTTGTTGTTTTGTTTAAATTTTTGCAAATTTCAGTAATAATATTGTCCCTAATGTTAATAAATTGTTAAATGATAATTATTTGTTAAAATGTCGTCTCGAATGTTAATAAAAAACAAAAATCAATATCGATATTTGATTAATTAACAATTTTAATAGGTAATTAACAGTGTTTTTGAGATTTCAACGTATTTTATCCCTTTTTTAAATAGTGGTTTAAAAGAAAGGTAGTAGAGCTATCGTGTTTTTTAACATTTTTAGTATTTATTTCCTCCAAAATTGAATTGGCCAATTGCTTTCCTAATTCCACTCCCCATTGGTCGTAACTAAAAATATTCCAAATCACACCTTGAACAAATATTTTGTGCTCGTACATTGCAATTAAAGATCCTAAAGTTTCTGGGGTTAATTGGTTAATTAAAATAGTATTAGTGGGTTTGTTGCCTTCAAAAACCTTAAACGGTGTTAAATAATCGGCTTTTTCGGAGGAAACCCCGAGCTTATTAAATTCGTCACGAACTTGGGCTTCGGTTTTACCATTTAACAATGCCTCGGTTTGTGCAAAGAAATTGGACATTAATTTGTCATGGTGGTCTTTATTACCGTACAAAGAGTTTACAAATCCTATAAAATCAGTTGGGATTAATTTGGTTCCTTGGTGAATTAATTGGAAAAATGCATGTTGAGAATTAGTCCCTGGTTCACCCCAAATAATAGTTCCCGTTTGGTAATTAACCTGTTGCCCATCACGCCCAATACTTTTTCCGTTGCTTTCCATGATTCCTTGTTGAAGATACGGCGCAAATTTTTGCAAATATTGAGTATACGGAATTAACGCCTCACTTTCGGCACCAAAGAAATTGTTGTACCAAATACTTAATAAAGCTAAAACTACTGGAATATTTTTATCAAAAGAGGTGGTTTTAAAATGGTCGTCCATTTTATTGGCGCCTTTCAAAACTTTATCAAAATTATCAAATCCAACCGCTAGACTAATTGATAATCCAACTGCGCTCCATAAAGAAAAACGGCCTCCAACCCAATCCCACATTGGGAAAACATTATCGGCATTAATACCAAATTCAGTTACGTTTTTAATATTGGTGGAAACCGCAACAAAATGTTTGGCCACGTCTTCTTGTTTGGCTGTCCCGAATTCTCGGGATAAAAACCAAGAACGAATGGTCTCTGAATTAGTTAGCGTTTCTTGGGTGGTAAATGTTTTCGAAACAATTACAAAAAGAGTGGTTTCTGGGTTTAGTTTTTTAATGATTTCGTTCACGTGATCACCATCAACATTGGATACAAAATGAACGTTTAAGTGATTTTTATAAAATTGTAATCCTTCCACAATCATTGCTGGACCTAGATCTGAGCCGCCAATTCCAATATTTACCACATCGGTGAACGCCTTGCCAGTATATCCTTTTCTAACGCCGTTCACCACTTCGTCGGTAAAGGCTTTTATTTTGTTTTTAACTTCGTAGATTTCAGGAATTACATTTTGTCCATCCACATTTACTACTGCATTTTCAGGTGCTCGTAAGGCAGTGTGAAGTACGGCTCTGTTTTCTGTTTTATTAATAGCTTCCCCATCAAAATAAGCAGCAATTGCCTCTTTCAAATGCACTTCATTGGCTAAATTAAGAAGTAAATCCATGGTTTCTTGATTGATTCTATTTTTAGAATAATCAATCAAAAAGTCGTTCCACTGAATATGAAATTTAGACGCTCTTGAAGGGTCCTCTAGAAACAATTTTTTCATGGAAACTGCTTTCATAGTTTCAAAATGTTCTTGAATTGCTTTCCAAGCAGCTGTTGAAGTGGGATTTGTATTTTGTAAAGCCATTTTAAGAAATTTCTTAATTAATTAGAATATCGAATTGCAAATTTACAAATAATGTTTGTAAAGTAATTAGGATGGAATAATATCTGAAAAATAAATTGGCGAGGTTCATTAGCCCCTAATTACACAAATTTTAAAGTCTGTTGTTACTTAAATTCAATAGCGGCAGCTCTATCCAATTCTTTTTTCAACGGGGTCATTTGTTCCATAAAGCGAGGCAAATTCTTTTTACTCATCGGTTCAGAATTGGGTAATTTCAATCTCAAAGCGTCCACTTGAATTCCGTTTTTCCAAAATCGATAACATACGTGTGGGCCTGTTGCTAATCCAGTACTTCCTACTTTTCCAATAATATCTCCTTGGTTTACTCTTTGTCCGCGGCGCGCGATAATTTTTGACATATGTAAATATTGCGTCGAATAGGTACTATTGTGTTTTACTTTAACAAAATTTCCGTTTCCTGCGGTAAAGCCGGTTTGCTCCACAACTCCCGAAGCGGTTGTCATAATTGGGGTTCCGAAGGGCGCTGCATAATCGGTTCCTTTATGGGCTTTCCAAATTTGCTGCACCGGATGAAATCTATTTTTGGAATATCGTGAGGTGATGTTTACAAATTTTAGAGGTGCTTTTAAGAAAAAATTCTTTAATGTTTTCCCTTGTTCGTCGAAGAATTCTGTTTTATTGGAATTGATATCTTGTGAAAAAGGAAACGCATAAATCAATTTGCCTTTGTATTCAAAAAAAGAACATTTTAAGCTGTCCACACCGTCATAAATCGAGTCGTTTATGTACCGTTCTGTGAAAGTAACCGCAAATTTATCGCCTTTTTGGAGTTTGAAAAAGTCAATTGACCAAGCATAAATTTTAGAAATTGAAACTGCTAAAGCTCCGTCAACACCTTTTTTAACTAGCGTTTCTGATAAAGATCCGTCTAGTTTTCCCGCAATGGTTCTTCTTCGAATGGTAACGGGTTCAATGTGTTTATAGACTTTTATAGAATCTTTCAAATCGATCACATAATAGCTTAATCGATCGGGTTGATAAATAAATGCGCGGATTTTTTTGGATTTTCCTTTGGATCTTAAAATAGTGTAAGGCTTATCAATTCTCATCATTCGAACGTCAAAGGTGTCTTTTACTTTTTCTACGATGTCATATACTTTTAGGTTTCCTAAATTTTGCTTTTCAAGGATGCTTCCAAAAGTATCTCCGTCTTGAATGGTGTCATGAACTACATCAAAATGATTGAGCGTAAAACCAAATGCTATAACGATAGGTTCTTTAGGAATGGTTTTCTCCTTTTCCGATTTATTGCAGGAAAACAAAGAAGCAATTAGTAAAAGTAGAATGCATGTTTTTTTCAAACCGAGGTTTTTAATATTAATTTTCAGCGCCCCAATTTTTCAATTCCTCTTCGCTCCATAACTCGGGGAAAAATATTCTTCTTTGGAATTTTGGGTGCATGTATTTTTTCCAATCGCTTCCGCCTGTTGCTTCTCCATTGCCAATTACACTTGAGTCAATGTATTTTCTAGCTGCATTTAAGTGGCCCATTACCCATGTAATATTAACGGTATGGTCGTAATGACGCATTGCCTTAACTAATTCAGGGTTTTTTTGATCGGTTTCAGGCAATTGTTTGAATTTTTGCCACAAATTAATCGTATTGTATTCTTCCATAGATCGAAGAAATTGCGCTTTGTATTTTCGTTCAAATTCTAAAATTAAGAACGATTTTTTGCCTGTTTCATGGTCTTTACCTCCAGCTTGCCAATACAAATATTCCAAAGCATGTTCGTAGGGAGTATTTCTATCTATTGAAGCTCTAAAACGATAATCAATTAAATTGATTAAATCGGTAGAGGCAAACTCAATTAGGCGATATTGGGCGCTTTGAAATCCACTTGCAGGCGTTAAAGTGTTTCTGAATTTCATGTATTGATCTACTTCCATTCCGTCACCCATAATGTCAAACGAAGTTGTAAGCATATCAAAATAGCGACTAATTCTCATTAATCTTTCCGTGAAAAAGGCGGTTTTTAAATTATCATGTTTAGAAATTTGTTCTATTTCCCACAAAATCATTTTAAACAATAATTCGTTTACTTGATGGTACATGATAAAAACCATTTCATCAGGAAGCGTTGTTCTTTGAACTTGAAGGTTTAAAAGAGCGTCGGTTTGGATATAATCCCAATAAGTAATTGGTTTGGACCAAAGTAATCCTTCTAAATGAGTTTCTGTTTTTTGATTAATCTGTTGAAATTTATCTTCTAATTTTTGAAGGATTTCATTTGAAATATTTTGGTTTTTCATTCTTAATTTACTTTAATTGTAAAGGAATTTTTCAATCCTTTAAAGCCATCTAAATCTGCTTTTATAGATCCTACAGTTAAACTTGCTTGAATTCTAATTGGGACTTTATTGTCATCATCTGAAATCCAAACGGTAAGCGCTTCTTGCTCTTTAAAAACTCGCCCCGATTGAACTAGTGGACGGAAAATCATTGTTGGGATTACTCCAAATTTAGTATCGATATCTTCTCGACCAATAAATTTAAGTCTAAATTTTGTAGTTTCCTCATCAAAAAACATATCAATTGCTACTGATTCGCCCACTTTTAACTTATTAATGGTTGGGTAATTTCTCAGATAATAAAAAGTAGAAACAATGTCTTGAGTATTATTTGGGATTACAAATGTTTTTTCGGTTTTGTTTTCATAATCTTTCACTAAAACTCGATCTGAGGCTTGATTGAAAAATCCTTCTTGGTTTTTGGTATAGCCCCCTTCATTTATTTTTCGGATGTATTTATATGGGTTTCCTGTAACTTTATCAAAATAGCTTTCATATAAATCGTCCACTTTAAAAAAGAATCTTGACATTCCTGTAGAATATCCTTTACCGATAACATGATAGACTTTTTTATTGTTTATAACTCCGTCTTGAACTTCGAGTGTTGCGTAACCAGCATTAATTAAGCCGTAGTGAACTCTGAACTTAAACCACTCGCCAGATTGAAAGGCGTCTTCACGTTGTGTGTCAAAACTAAATAGGAGAGGAAATATTAGGAGGATTACAAGTTTTTTCATGATTATGGTTTTTATATTAATTGCCTATACAATATTTGTTCCAAATGTAATAAAAACAAAAAAACCCAATCAAAAAATGACTGAGTTTTTATGCTATTAACCAACCAAAAAATTATAAATTATGAAAATTTATACAAAAATGAGGAAACCACTCCTTATTTCTTAGTACAAAGATATTCAAAATGTTGAATTATAATTAACAAAAAATGAACTTTAACATTTATTTTGCAAAGATAATTCTCTTTCGGTCGATTTCTTTATGAAAAATTTAAGAAAATCTTTATTATTTATAATGTTCCTCTTAAAGATTGTTCTCTTTCAATAGATTCAAAAAGCGCTTTAAAATTCCCTGCTCCAAATCCTTTTGCTCCCATTCTTTGAATTATTTCAAAGAATAAAGTTGGTCGGTCTTGAACGGGTTTGGTAAAAATTTGTAATAAATAGCCGTCCTCGTCGGCATCAACCATGATGGCTAATTTTTCAATGGCGTTTAAATCTTCTTTCATCATGTCCATATGAACTCCTAATCTATCGGGAATTGCTTGGTAATACGCATGAGGTGGCGCAGATAAAAATTCCACTCCACGTTCTTTCAATTGAGATACCGTTTTGATAATATCATCGGTAGCAATGGCAATGTGTTGGACTCCTGGGCCGCCATAAAAATCTAAGTATTCTTCAATTTGAGAACGTTTTTTTCCTTCTGCAGGTTCGTTGATTGGGAATTTAATTCGACCATTTCCGTTGGACATCACTTTACTCATTAAAGCGGAATATTCGGTGTGAATTTGTTTATCATCAAAAGACAAGAAATTTACAAATCCCATTACGTCTTCGTAGAATTTTACCCAAGTATTCATTTCATTCCAACCTACATTTCCTACCATGTGATCAATGTATTTCAATCCAACCGCTTCAGGATTGTAATCGGATTTCCATTCTTTATAACCAGGTAAGAAAATTCCGTTGTAGTTTTTTCTTTCTACAAATAGGTGAACGGTTTCGCCATAAGTATAGATTCCTGAACGAACTACTTCTCCAAATTCATCTTTTTCAACTGTGGGCTCCATGAATGAACGTGCACCACGTTTCATAGTTTCTTCATAAGCGCTAGTAGCGTCTTCAACCCAAAGGGCAACAATTTTCACGCCGTCACCATGTTTTCTTAAATGGTCATTTATGGGTGAGTTTTCGTTTAAAGGAGTGGTTAAAACCAATCTGATTTTGTCTTGCTTTAACACATAGGAAGTTCTATCTCGAACGCCAGTTTCTAATCCGGCGTAGGCCAATGATTGATATCCAAATGCTGTTTTATAATAATGTGCCGATTGTTTTGCATTTCCTACGTAGAATTCTACATAGTCGGTTCCTAGTAGTGGAAGAAAATCTTGTGCTCCTTCGAATATTTTTTCTAATCCGTATTCTACAGATGTTACTTCTTTTTTTGACATTTAATATCTTATTATGAGGTGAATTAATCGTTCCTCTTATTTCTAATTTTGTTATTTATCGAAACCCCTAGCCCTGATAGCAGTGGAAATCCCAAATTGTTGTGAGGTACGAACAATAATATGGATTGCAACGAATAGCAGGAAATAGCTCCAAATTATTCTGTCCAAGATTTATAATACTTTCCATCGTCAATTCCCATGGCTTCTTCGGTAACCATTAATGGTCTGAAAGTATCTACCATAACGGCTAATTCTTCGGTTACGGTTTGCCCGATACTTCTTTCCATTGCGCCTGGCGCTGGTCCGTGCGGAATTCCTTTAGGGTGTAAAGTAATGTGTCCTTGTTCAATATTATTGCGGCTCATAAAATCGCCGGCTACATAATAAATTACCTCATCGCTGTCGATATTGCTATGATTGTAAGGCGCTGGAATAGATTTTGGGTGATAATCGTATAATCTTGGCACGAAAGAACATACTACAAAAGTGGCCGTTTCAAATGTTTGATGTACTGGTGGCGGCTGGTGTACTCTTCCTGTAATTGGTTCGAAATTGTGAATGCTGAAGCCGTATGGAAAATTATATCCGTCCCACCCAACAACGTCAAAAGGGTGTGTTGCATAAACTATTTCGTGAATCATTCCTTCTTTTTTGACTTTGATTAGAAAATCTCCTTTTTCATCGTAGGTCTCTAATTCGTTTGGCAAAATAAAATCGCGTTCGCAAAATGGGGAATGTTCTAAATGTTGACCTGATTCGTTTTTGTATCTTTTTGGGGTGTAAAAAGGGGTAAATGATTCTACGTAGAACAGTCGGTTATCGGAAGTTTCAAAATCTATTTGATAGATTACGCCTCTAGGAATTATAAGATAATCGCCGTATTCAAATGGGATATTCCCCAACATGGTTCTCAATTTTCCTTTTCCTTTATGGATGAATAGTAGTTCATCGGCATCGGCATTTTTATAGAAATAGTTGCGAAGTGATTTTCTAGGGGCGGCCAATCCGATGGTGCAATCTTTATTAACCAACATTGGTTTTCGGCTGTCTAAGAAATCGTCTTCGGATTTTACTTCAAATCCTTTTAAGAGTAATGATTTTATGTTTTTACCAATGGCAATTTTAGGTTCTACAGAATACGATTTTAAGATTTCTTTGACTTGCGTTGGTCTATGTACATGATAGGAAAGTGAAGAATGTCCGTGAAATCCTTCAGTCCCAAATAATTGTTCGTAATAAAATCCCCCTTCGGGTTTTTCAAACTTTGTATGTCTTTTATGGGGAAACGTTCCGAGTTTATGATATATTGGCATCTTTTATTGTTTAAAGTTTAAGAATAAAGTTGGTTTAACTTAAAATATTAATTATTTTAAAAGAAATATAATCATTCAGGGTTTCTCTTGATGAGAAACTGCAAATAATCTAATAATCCAATCCAGGTTGTTTTCATATAACAAATATCGGAAAAAATTAATTTTAAGGCCTAATTATTGCGAAATATTTATTTTAAAAGAAAAGGCATTAAAGAATGGTGTCTTTAATGCCTTTTTAAATTATTATGAATCTGGATTATTTATCTGGGTGGTTTAATTTACTATTATTTTTACTGTATAGGAAATAGAAACCTAAGCCTAAAAGCAACCACACGCCAAGTCGTAACCAGTTGGTCCAGCCTAAACCGTAGATCATAGCCATACAAACTATAATTCCAAGAATTGGTACCAATGGAACGAAAGGTGTTTTGAATTCTCGTTTTAAATCTGGTTCGGTTTTTCTTAAAACTATTACGGAAATACAAACCAGAATAAATGCAAATAAAGTTCCGATACTGGTCATATCTCCAACAATATCGCCTGGAATAAATGCGGCAAATAAACCAACAATTACTAATATTACAAGATTCGCTTTATAAGGAGTTTTGTATTTAGAATGTAAATCTCCAAAGAAACTTGGCAATAATCCGTCTTTACCCATTGAATAAAAAACTCTAGATTGACCTAATAACATTACTAAAATTACTGAAGAGAATCCTGCTAGTATTGCTATTGTTACAAATTGAGCAAGCCATTCATAACCAATCATGTATTTATTTATTGCAAATGCTACAGAAGCTTCTTTACCTCCTGTTCTAAAATCTTCAACTGTTGCAACTCCTGTTAATACGTGTGCAAAAAGAATATACAAAACGGTACAAACCGCTAAAGACCCTAGGATTCCTATTGGCATATCGCGTTTTGGATTTTTTGTTTCTTGAGCGGCAGTACTTACAGCGTCAAACCCGATGAAAGCAAAAAATACAGTTCCAGCAGCGCCAAGAACTCCCATTATTCCTCCAAAATTATGTCCAATTCCTTGGTCATCGGTATAGATTGATTCAGCAGGAATGTATGGAGTGTGGTTTGCAGGATTGATAAAATGCCATCCAAATCCGATTATTAATATTACGATTGCTACTTTGGTAATAACAATTAATCCGTTTACAAAAGCCGATTCTTGAGTTCCTTTTATTAATAATAAACTAATAATTGCAACTATAAAAAATGCAGGTAAATTGATCATTCCGTTCGAAACTACTCCAGTAACTGGGTCTGTGAAATGTTGAAACGGTGAGTGAGAAAGGGAATACGGGATTGGGCTCATATGGAGCACGTTGACCAGTAAATTATTGAGATATTCACTCCAAGCAATTCCTACGGTAGCTGCTCCAACGGCATACTCAAGTATTAAATCCCATCCTATTATCCAAGCTAAAAGTTCTCCCATGGTAGCGTAGGTGTAGGTATATGCGCTTCCAGAGATGGGAATAGAAGAAGATAATTCGGCATAGCAAAGTCCAGCTAAAGCACAGCCAATAGCGGCTACAATAAACCCTAATGTTACTGATGGTCCTGCGTTTTGGGCGGCTGCAGTTGCGGTTCTTACAAATAACCCTGCTCCAATAATTGCTCCAATTCCAAGGGCTACCAATGACCAAGCCGTTAATGTTCTTTTTAATCCTTTCTCAGATTCTGAAGCTTCGCTTAATAATTGCGCAAGCGGTTTTTTCTTCCAAATTGACATACTTAACTATTTTAATTTTTAGATTTTCAAATATATAGAATTTTCTACAACATTGTACATTTTAACCTTTTTAGAATTAAATTATATTAAAAACAAAACCCTATTGAAATTAAAGTATACCCTTTATTTAATTCAGGCGACCAAGTATATTTTATTTCAGCAGGACCAACAATTGTTTCGAGTCCATATCCCAAAGCATAGCCAGAATATTTTGGCTTTGAAACCCAATCGGTAGTTTCAAATAATTCATTATTAACCTGAGCATAATTTCCTGAAAAGTTAACGTGGTTTTTTTTATAAAATTCATAATCGAACATGAATGTTGCCTTGAAAAAACTATTTCCTGAAACACTCAAAAAATCATAACCATAAAATGATTTTATATTGTTTACAGGGGTAAATCCATATCCCCCTAAAGCAAAATCAAAAATTGGTTCGCTTCCTTTTCCAAATTTTAATCCTGCATCTATTTGACATTCAATAGTTATGTCTTTAAAAAATGATTTTACAACACTAAATTCACTTTTGACAATTGAAAAAGGTTCAAATTGATAATTAACATTAGAAGACCTTAAATACGTGTTCATATTTGTTGAAAAGGCCCATCCTCTTTTTGGAAAATATTTATTATCAAAAGAGTCGTATTTTAAAGATTCAAATGCACTCCAATAACTATTGTTATGAATCACTGTATTTGTATTAGAAATTGTTTCTGAACTTATTTTAAGGCTTTTGTTTTCTATTCCAATTCCGAAAAGGAATTTTTGAAACGAAACGGTTTGAACATAAGCTTGATTGGTGAAATCTAAATACTCAATATTAAGTGCGTTAATCCCTGATTGTATAGTATAATTTGAAAGAAAATTAGTTGGGACATTCCTAGTAAAACCGGTGAATTTAGATTTTATTCCAAAACTCCAATGAAAACCATTATCGATATAGTACTCAAAATTATATCTGAAATTATCCCCCACTCCAACATCTACAAATGCAACATCGTTTTTTGAAAGCACTTTTTTTTCCGTCAAATTTATCAGAAATGCACTTTTAAATAATCCGTCAAAATGCAACCCAAATTTCAGCAATGTTGTTTGTGAACTTTCAACTAAATTGATGTTTAGATCGTCGTGGTTGTTATTTTTATCTATTGTATAGGTTATGGATTTAAAGTTTTGAGTAGCACTTAAATTATCGGTTCCAATTCTAAGATCATCATAAACTATTTTGCTATTTGCATTAAATCCTAACTTTCCTAAAACATAGGAACGGGTATAATTAGGCAAAAAATTGATGTTGATGTATTTAATATGTAGTGAATCATTACCAACCTTTAGCTTTTCTTTTTTATAATTTTCTATAGGATTCGATAATTTTTTTATTTTATCTAGTTGGTCATTTGCAGCTTTTTCACCTTTATTAATAATTTCCTCTATTGCATCAAAAGATATTATTCCGTATTGATTTACTTCTGGTTTTATGTAAATATCGGTAGCGGCTTTATTTGCTTTCATTTTTTCAATCATTTGAAGATTGTTAATTTGAACCAATATTTTAGTAGCATCATTTAGGCTACTTCGATCTTTAATTTCATCCTGAACATCAACGCCAATTATAATATCCGCGCCAAGTTTTCGAATTTCGTCAATTGGAAAATTATTTGAAACTCCGCCATCTACTAGTAATTTTCCGTCCAATTCAACTGGCGAAAAAATAGATGGAAATGCGGAACTTGCCAACAATGCCTTGGCCAAATATCCTTTATTCAAAACTACTTGTTGCCCAGTTTCAATATCTGTTGCCATGCATAAAAAAGGAATTGGCAATTTGTTAAAGTCATGGATTTCTCTAACGTGCTTGGTCAACCTATTTATTAAATTATAATTAAACATCCCTTTGGATAATGACAATGGGATTCCAACTTTAAAATTATTTACAGGCAATGAAAAGGCATACAATTCATCATTCCTTTTTTCGTAAAAATTCTTTGATGATCTTGGAATATAGTCAGTAATTAGATTATTAAAGTCAGTGTCTCTAAAAATAGAATCCAATTGTGTTGCATTATAACCCGATGCATATAGTGCTCCAATGACTGATCCAACACTTGTTCCGCCAATATAATCAATTTTAACCCCAGCTTTTTCAAGTACTTTAATTACCCCAATATGCGCAAATCCTTTTGCTCCGCCACCGCTTAAAACCAGTCCTATTTTTGGCCTAGATTTAATTGTTTCTTGTGAGAAAATATTTTGAGAAAATATAAAAATAAAGAAAAGGACGGCGATACTATTTTTCATTTTTAGGCATTAAATGGTTTTGTAAAAGTCGGTAATTTTTTTGGCTTTTGAAATACCCACCACCTCTGAAATTTCTTTTTCTGAAGCCAATTTCAATCTTTTAACACTTTTGAAGTGCTTAATTAATGTCAACATGGTTTTTTCGCCAATTCCAGTAATGGTTTCAACTGACGAATTTAACGCTGATTTACTTCGTTTATCTCTGTGAAATGTAATCCCAAATCGATGGGCCTCATTTCTAAGTTGTTGAATTACCTTTAAAGTTTCCGACTTTTTATCTAAATATAATGGCACAGAGTCCCCAGGATAAAAGAGTTCTTCTAATCTTTTTGCAATTCCAATTATAGCTATTTTACCTCGAAGCCCTAATTCGTCTATACTTTTCAAAGCCGATGACAATTGTCCTTTTCCTCCATCTATAATTATTAATTGTGGCAACGGTTGCTTTTCTTCAAGCATTCGCTTGTATCTTCTATAAACCACCTCTTCCATCGATGCAAAGTCATCAGGCCCTACAACTGTTTTAATATTAAAATGTCGGTAGTCTTTTTTGCTGGGTTTTCCATCTTTAAAAACCACACAAGCGGAAACAGGATTAGTCCCTTGAATATTTGAATTATCAAAACACTCAATGTGGCGGGGCTCTTCAGATAGTCGTAAGTCTTTTTGCATTTGAGCCATAATTCGGTTGGAATGCTTTTCTGGATCTACAATTTGAAGTTGCTTCAACTGATCAATTCTATAAAATTTGGCATTTCTAATCGACAAATCTAAAATTTGCTTTTTATCTCCCAATTGCGGTATAGTGATTTTTATGTTTTCTCCCAAATTAACAGAAAATGGTACAATAATCTCTTTTGATAATAAATGAAATCTGTCTCTTAATTCAATAATAGCAAGCTCTAATAATTCTTCATCGGATTCATCCAATTTCTTTTTTATGTCTAAAGTGTGGGAACGAATTATCGAGCCATGAGAAATTTGTAGAAAATTTACATAAGCAGCACTTTCATCAGAAACAATGGAAAACACATCAATATTGGTGATTTTAGGATTTATTATCGTGGATCGAGATTGATAATTCTCTAAAACGTCGATTTTTTCTTTGATTTTTTGAGCTTCCTCAAATTGCATTTTAGAAGCAAAATCATTCATAAGTCTTTTAAATTCCCTTTGACTTTCTTTAAAATTTCCTTTCAAAATTTCTCGAATTGCCTCCACTTGCTTTTGATAATTTTCTGAAGTTTCATGGCCCTCACATGGCCCTTTGCAATTTCCAATATGGTATTCTAAACAAACCTTAAACTTATTGCTTTCAATATTTTTTTGACTTAAATCATAGTTGCAGGTTCGCAACGGATAGAGCTCTTTTATTAAATCCAAAATAGTGTTAACCGTTTTAAAACAAGTGTAAGGTCCAAAATATTCCGATCCATCTTTCACCATTCTTCTTGTAGGGAAAATTCTAGGGAAAGCTTCTTTTTTTATACAAATCCAAGGATACGTTTTGTCGTCTCGCAACATTACATTGTATCGGGGTTGCAACGTTTTGATTAAATTGTTTTCTAACAATAAAGCATCCGTTTCAGTAGGAACAACAATGTGTTTTATGGTTACAATTTTTTTTACAAGCACATTGGTTTTGGCTGTATCGTGAATTTTATTAAAATAGGAAGCCACTCTTTTTTTAAGATTTTTAGCTTTCCCAACATACAAAATTTTATCCTCTTTGTCATAATATTGATACACCCCAGGTCCGTCGGGTAAAGATTGTATCTGAAGTTGTAAAGTAGGATTTTGCATTTATCAATTATTTCTATACCCTTAATAATCCATTTGCATTTTTTAGGGTTTTCAAATTTACAAAATCTCGCATTTAAAAGCGAAAAACAAACGAGAACTTCTATTTTATAAGCCATAATTTTCTACTTTTAACGTTTTAACTAAATTATGAGTATTTTAGAACATAAAAGCATCACTATTTTTAAGGAAACTGTTTTGCCGGGAGAAAGCAAAACAATCAACATGGAAATTGCGACTTTGCACACCATGACCAAATTAAAAATTCCAATAATTGTAGAAAGATCAAAATATAGTGGCCCAACAATTCTTCTTTCGGCCGGATTGCATGGCGATGAAATAAACGGAATTGAAATCGTTAGACAAATAATTACTAAAAATATAAACAAACCAAAAACAGGAACGATCATTTGCATACCTGTTATAAATGTATTTGGTTTTGTAAACCAAACTCGAGAATTTCCTGATAAAAGAGATTTAAATCGGGTTTTTCCCGGAAGCAAAAAAGGATCTTTGGCGAGTAGATTTGCCTATTATCTTTTGAAGGAAATTATGCCCCACATTGATTATGCAATTGATTTTCATGCTGGTGGAGCAAGTAGGTTCAACGCTCCGCAAATTAGAATTGTCCCAAAAAATGCCGAATTAAAAAAATTGGCTGATATTTTTCAAGCGCCTTTTGGATTGTATTCTAAAAATATTGCGGGTTCCTTTAGAAATTCTTGCGATAAATTAGGGGTAAAAATGTTGTTGTTTGAAGGCGGAAAATCAGTGAATATTAATGAAGAAGTAACCCAACAAGGTATTGAAGGAACTAAAAGAGTTTTGGATCATCTTGGGATGTTAAACTCAAAAAAAGAAGTTTTCTATCCTGAAAAACCAACGATTTATATCTCAAAATCGAACTGGATTCGAGCTAAATATTCTGGAATGTTTCACGGATATACTCAAATTGGAAATTATGTTACCAAAGGGCAATTACTGGCCACTATTTCTGATCCCTATGGAAAGATTGAATTTACTGTAAAAGCGC
>CALPLL020000021.1 GCA_943324395.2 Rhizobium sp. Q54 | reverse complement strand
GCGCAGAAAAATCTTGTGATGAACGTAATTAAAGAAGAGGAAAACTCCTTTTTAAGAACGTTGGATCAAGGATTACAACTGTTAGAAAATGTAATTTCTAGTGCTCAAGGCAAATTGGTTTCTGGACAAAAAGCATTCGAATTATACGACACTTTCGGTTTTCCAATCGATTTAACAGCTTTGATTTTAAGAGAAAGAGGATATGAATTAGATGAAGCTGGTTTCGACAAAGCGATGCTAGAACAAAAAACGCGTTCCCGTGCTGCCTCCGAAGTTTCAACAGAAGATTGGGTAATTTTAGAAGAAGGAAATAACGAAACTTTTGTGGGTTACGACCAAGTTGTAAATGAAGTTAAAATCACCCGTTTCCGTAAAACAGATAGTAAAAAAGACGGAGTTTTATTCCAAATAGTTTTAAACAACACACCATTTTATCCTGAAGGAGGTGGGCAAGTGGGAGATAAAGGAATTTTAATTTCAGCAAATGAGTCTATCCAAATTATCGATACAAAAAAAGAAAATAACTTGATTGTACATTTTTCAAAGCAATTGCCTGAAAATGTTAATACTATTTTTGAAGCTAAAGTAAACCAAGATTTAAGAGACTTATCCTCACGAAATCACTCTGCTACGCACTTGATGCACCAGGCTTTGAGAAGTATTTTGGGAACTCATGTGGAGCAAAAAGGATCGTTGGTAAACCCTAACTATTTGCGTTTTGACTTTTCGCATTTTGCTAAAATGACAGAAGCAGAATTGCAACAAGTGGAAGATTTTGTGAATGCAAGAATTCAAGAGCAATTGCCCTTAATTGAAAGGAGAAACATTCCATTTGCGCAAGCAGTTTCGGAAGGTGCGATGGCACTTTTTGGAGAAAAATATGGAGATGAAGTTCGCGCTATTAAATTTGGCGAAAGCATGGAATTGTGTGGTGGAATTCACGTTAAAAATACCGCTGAAATTTGGCATTTTAAAATTGTTTCTGAAGGAGCAGTTGCAGCAGGAATAAGACGTGTTGAAGCAATAACTAGCGATGCGGTGAAAGCACATTTTGCATCGTACGAAAATACTTTAAATGAAGTTAAAGAAGCGCTAAAAAACCCTCAAGATATTTTGAAAGCGGTTCATTCTTTGCAAGAAGATAATGCCAAACTTTCTAAGCAAATTGAAGCATTAATGAAAGATAAGGTTAGAAATATTAAGGCAACTTTAGCATCTGAAATCAAAACAGTAAACGGAGTTCAATTTCTAGCAAAACAAGTCGATTTAGATCTAAATGGCGCTAAAGATTTAGCATATGAATTAGGAACTTTAGGTACAAATGTATTTGTAGTTTTGGCTACAGCTGATCCCGAAGTTTCGGGAGAAAAACCAACAATTAGCTGTTATATTTCTAAAGAATTAGTGGCTGAAAAATCATTAAACGCTGGAAATGTAGTTAGAGAATTGGGTAAATACATTCAAGGAGGTGGAGGAGGTCAGCCGTTTTTCGCAACTGCCGGTGGTAAAAACACTGCTGGAATTGCAGAAGCTCTTGAAAAAGCGATTGATTTTATTAAATAAACCAAAATTAATTTCATAAAAAACCCTTTCAATTGAAAGGGTTTTTATTTTTTGGTGCTAATTAGTTTGCTTTCGCAGCTTCTTTTTGAGCGTTTTGAACGTCTTTAAGAGCTTTATATTTTTCTGCGCCTAATAATTCTTTAAGTCTCGCAGCTTTCGCTTTTCCATACTCTTTAGATTTTGCAGCTTTTTCTTCTTCTGAAAGTGTTGCATCTGCTTTTAACGCTTTTCCAAATGCTGAACTTTCTTCGGCAATTTCTCTGAATTTTTGTTGTTCATCGTCAGTTAAACCCGCAGTTTTAAATGCCTCCATTAAATCAGCTTCTTTTTTAGCTTTAGCTGCCGCTTTTTCTTCTTTAGATTGTGTTTTTTCTTGTGGTGCTTTACTTGCGTCTTGAGCTTGAACTCCTGTGAAAGCAAAACCAATTGCCATAATTGTAGTTAATAAATACTTCATTTTATATTTTTTTAAGTTAATTGTTACACAAATATAGATAAAAAATGATGCGAAAATTATAATTTTAAAAAATTAAGATTAATTTAATAAATGCTCGATTTATCAAAAAAATTGACAAATTAAAGTCGCAAAATTTGTAATATTGTAATCTATTTTTAGACTTACAATTATGAATTTTACAACAGTAGTTTCCATTTCTAAAACAGAATTCCCAATTGATTATCAAAGTAAGATAGTATCTTTTGGATCTTGCTTTGCCGAAAATATGGCAACGAAATTCGATTATTATAAGTTTCAAAATTCATGCAATCCTTTTGGTATTTTATTTCACCCAGTAGCTATTGAAAAGTGTATAACTAGAGCTATAAATCTTGAATTATTTAATGAAAATGAGTTGTTTTTCAATAATGAAAGTTGGCATAATTTTGATATCCATTCTGATTTAAGCAATCCCGATAAAGAGTCACTTTTGATTGAAATTAATGATTTATTAGTTGCCACAAATAAACAAATCAGTGAGGCTTCACATATTATTATTACTTATGGAACTTCATGGGTTTATAGAAATAAACAAACGAACAAGTTGGTTGCCAATTGTCATAAAGTGCCGCAAAATCAATTTGATAAAGAATTGCTTTCTGTTTCAGATATTGAAAAATCAATTCAAAATACAATCAAATTAATTGAAAAAATCAATCCTAATTGTAATCTTATTTTCACTATTTCACCCGTTCGCCACCTTAAAGATGGTTTTGTTGAAAATCAACGAAGTAAAGCCAATCTAATTTCTGCTCTACATTCAATTTTTGACATTCAACATTCTAAAAACAGGTATTTTCCTTCTTATGAAATTATGATGGATGAACTTCGCGATTACCGATTTTATTCGCAAGATTTATTGCACCTTAATCAAGTAGCAATAAATTATATTTGGGAACGATTTGTAGAAAATTATGTTTCCGATGAAGCCATTTCTTCGATGAATGAAATAGAATCCATTCAAAGAGATTTGTCGCATCGTCCGTTCAATCCTTCCTCTGAAAGTTATAAAAAATTCCAAATCCAATTGGATTCTAAAATCAATAATGCAAAATCGAAATTTCCTTTTATGAATTTCTAATTAAAATTTGCTTTGTAAACTTTGCCACCCACCACCGTTAACAGCTTCAATTCCATTTTGCTTTAAAATTGATGTTGCTTGAGAACTTCTCATTCCACTTGCACAACAAGCAATTACTGGCTTGTTTAGTTTTTTAATATCATCAATTTTATTTCTAATTTCGTTCAACGGAATATTTTTTGCCCCTTTTATGTGTCCACCTGCAAATTCACCTTGACTTCTAACATCAATTATAACTGCACCTTTATCTTTAAATTCTTGAATACTATTTGATTTGTTTCCAAATCCTAAAAAATCGAATAATCCCATAATTTTATTATTTATTTACAAAGGTACTTTATCACTTGAATATTTTTGTCTTAAAGTTTACTTTACTTTGAAATAAATTCTACATTTGATATCACAAATATCATTGTTTTAAAACAATCAAAATGGCGACACCTTACATTAAAAATGAAATCGAAAACGGAATTGCTACCATTTCTTTTTTTCATCCCGAACACAATTCGCTTCCTTCTAATTTATTGAATGAACTAGTTGATATCATTACTGATTTAGGAAATAATGAAGCTGTAAAAGTGATCATTCTTAAAAGTGATGGCGCTACTACTTTTTGTGCCGGAGCTAGTTTTCAGGAACTAATTTCCATTGAAAATGAAGAATCAGGTAAGTTGTTTTTTTTAGGCTTTGCCAATGTTATAAATGCAATGAGAAAATGTCCGAAAATAATAATTGGTTCTATTCATGGAAAGGCTGTTGGTGGCGGTGTAGGTATTGCAGCGGCAACTGATTATTGTTTAGCAACCAAATATGCATCCATTAAATTAAGTGAATTAACTATCGGAATTGGACCTTTCGTGGTAGCACCAGCCATTGAAAGAAAAATTGGGATTGCTGCTTTTTCACAATTAACTTTAGATGCTAATAACTTCTATAGTGCCGATTGGGCTCATTCTAAAGGACTTTATAATGGGGTTTATGAAGATACTAACGAACTAGAATCTGCTGTTCAAGCGATGGCTCAAAATTTAGCTAACTATAATCCTAGCGCTTTAAAAGAGTTGAAAAAAGTACTCTGGAAAAATACTGAAAACTGGGATGAACTTCTGAAAGAAAGAGCTGCAATTAGTGGAAAATTGGTGTTGTCTGCTTTTACAAAAGAAGCGTTAAAGAAATTTCAAAATTAATTTTGGATAAAAAGTTCTAATCCGTTTTCTATTAAATGACTTATTTCGGGTCTTTTAGTTTTCAAGTTATTTAAGTAACTCACAACTTCTTTTAACGAATTTTCTAGTTTTTGAAGGTGTAAAATTTCTGCAATTTCTAGACTAAGCAACCAATCATTTGGATATTTATTTGCTACAATTTTGAAAATTTCAAATGCTTTATCAGAATTTATTTTATTCTCACGAATAGTTCTAATTTCTCTATAATACGATTCTAATTCTTCTTTTTCAGGAGTTTTTTCAGCTTTTATAGTTTTGCTATTTGGTAAATGCGTAATCATATCAAAACTGTTACAATCGGCTGGGCCTGAAAATGCTGAAACTACTTTTTTACCTACAGCCATATCAAAAACGCCCCATTCAGGTTGAAATAAAATGGTATTTAGATGCGTTACAGTACAATTTTCAAAACTAATAATAATAATAGCCCCTTGAAGATTTCTTGAACCTGTAATTATATCTCCTGTAACTTTAATATCTCCTTCAAATTCTAAAGTGACCGTTTTGCCTTCATAAATTCCATAAGCCATTAAATCCTTCGGACTCATATCTTCAATGGCAAGGTTGATCCCTTTTAATTTTCCAATTGGGCTTCCAAAACCAGATGCATGGTAGTTTGTTCCATGACCCACTAATTCTTTTTCTCTATTGGCCAAAGCCGTTTTGCCTGTTGTTTGAACATAAACTGGTTTTCCGTCAAATTCTATTACATTGCTAAAAACACCCGATATTTGTAATCCAGTGCTTAGTTCGATGGTTCCTAAAGCCTTAGAATTAATCAATTTATTTATTCCAGATAATCCTCCGGTTCTCAAAGCCATTTTGTTAGCAAATTCTTCTAAAACAAAACTAAGATGGGCAAAATCGTGAGTAACATAAAGTTGAGGTTGCGGTTTTGTAATGTCAAAACTTTGATTTGCCGCCGAAATATCATAGGGAATTTTCTTCACGTTATCGGTCATACACCATGCGCTTTCGCCAATTGATGATAGTAAACCAGCACCGTAAATTTTAGGATTTTCAACTGTTCCAATTAAACCATATTCAACTGTCCACCAATGTAAATTTCTTATTTGTGCCATTTCTGACATTTCAATTGATTGATTTTGTAGCTCGTTCACGGCTTTTTCAGCCGCATCAATTACCGGTTGTGGCGTATTTTCGGCTTCTTTAACTATTGAAAGTAAACGAATGGCTTCATACATTTCATAATCATAAGAAGAAGAAATTGCTTTACAGCCAATTTCACCAAAGCGTCTTAAATATTCGGCATATTCTGGATTTGCAATAATTGGAGCATGTCCAGCGCCTTCGTGAATAATATCTGGAGCGGGAGTATATTCTATGTGTTCTAATTGTCGGATATCAGAAGCAATAACCAAAACATTATAAGCTTGAAATTCCATAAAAGCATTGGGAGGAATAAACCCATCAACGGCAACTGCTGCCCAACCAATTTCTTTCAAAATCCGGTTCATCCCATACATGTTTGGGATATTGTCAATTTCAAGACCTGTTTTTTCTAATCCAATTAAATAAGATTCGTGGGCTACTTTAGATAAATAACTTACATTTTTACGCATTACATACCTCCAAACTGCTTGATTTATCGGAGTGTAATCCGAATAATCTTGAGGTTTTATGAATTGTTTTAAATGCGCCGGAAGTCGCTCTATCAATGGATTACTTTCAAAAGGTGCTTTCATAATTAAACCAAATAGGTTAATGTAAAAGTACTAATTTTTCAGGTTAATTTCCAATAAAAATTATGGATTTCTTATAATTAACACTGTTGTTTTAATCATTTGACTTTATTTAAAAAAAAACCTACCAAAAAAGGGTAGGTTAATAATTATGTAGAATTTACACTTTTTACTTTTTTTCAGGTGGATATTGTGCTAATATTTTTGCAACAAATTCATTAATTCGAGCCTCCTTTTCTTCCGTTCTCTTTGTCAAATAGCCATTTCCTTCTCCTTGCCAAATCAATTCTTTTTTTGCTTCGTCAATAATATCAATAAACAATGTTCCTTCGGTGGTTTTAATAACTGTGGTTTGGCCACCCCACATAAAAGGATCCCAGCCCCATCTCCAACCGTAGCCCCAGTTTGAATTGTATTGGTTAATGTCAACTTGTTCTCTTTCTTTAGTGAAAATGTTAATCAATAAATCGGGGGTTTCACTTTTTGCAAAGCCTTTTTTCGTCATTTCACTATCAATTGCTCTTAAGATTCTCTTTTTGTCTAAATCAGAAATTTCTACTTTGTCAATTCCATTTTTTTGAAATGCAAATGTTTTGTATCTACTAAAATCGGTGTTTTTATCATAATCAGAATTCACTGTTACTGAGCTACAAGAGCTCAAAATAAGCAGCATAAATAACGAGATAATTTTAATTGCTTTCATGATTAATTTATTTATTTGTTAATATTAATTTAGTAATGAATCATCAACACTATTTGGAAGGGTAACTTTTAGTAAAGGTTCTGCTTCCATAGCTCTTTTAATTGCAAAAACAGCTCCTTCATTTCGTGCCCAGCTTCTTCTAGAAATTCCGTTATTGACATCCCAAAAAAGCATCGATTGTAATCTTTTTGAAGCTTCTTTAGATCCGTCAAGTACCATGCCAAATCCACCATTAATTACTTCTCCCCAACCTACGCCACCACCGTTATGAATGGAAACCCAAGTTGCACCTCGAAAACTATCGCCAATTACATTTTGTATCGCCATATCGGCAGTAAAACGAGAGCCATCATAGATATTTGAAGTTTCACGATACGGAGAATCGGTACCAGAAACATCGTGGTGGTCACGGCCTAAAATAATAGTTCCAATTTCTCCTTTATGAATAGCGTTATTGAAGGCTTGAGCAATTTTTACACGACCTTCGGCATCAGCATATAGAATTCTGGCTTGTGATCCTACCACCAATTTATTTTCTTGTGCTCCTTTTATCCATTGAATATTATCGGCCATTTGTTGTTGGATTTCTGGAGGTGAATTTTTCATCATTTCTTCTAAAACTTGACAAGCAATTGCATCTGTTTTTTCTAAATCTTCTGATTTTCCAGAGGCACAAACCCATCTAAAAGGGCCAAAACCATAATCAAAACACATGGGTCCCATGATGTCTTGAACGTAACTTGAATATTTGAAATCAATTCCATTTTTAGCCATAACATCAGCACCAGCACGAGAAGCTTCTAGTAAAAATGCATTTCCATAATCGAAGAAATAGGTGCCTTTAGCATTATGTTTATTGATTGCATTGGCGTGTCGTCTTAAAGATTCTTGAACTTTTTCCTTAAATAATTCGGGATTGTTGGCCATCATTTCATTCGCGTCTTCAAATGAAATTCCAACAGGATAATAGCCGCCTGCCCAAGGATTATGCAATGAAGTTTGATCAGAACCTAAATCAATATGCAAATTTTCAACATCAAATCGTTCCCAAATATCTACCACATTTCCTAAATAGGCTATAGAAACAACTTCTTTATTCTCAAGTGCTTTTTTGACTCTTGGAACTAATTCATCAATATTTTCAACCACTTCATTTATCCATCCTTGCGAATGACGAATGTGTGTAATTTTTGGATTAACTTCAGCACAAACTGTTACACAACCAGAAATATTTCCCGCTTTTGGTTGTGCGCCACTCATTCCACCCAAGCCAGAAGTTACAAATAAACCTCCTTTTGGACTTTTATTAATTTTTCTAAAACCATTTAAAACAGTAATTGTAGTTCCGTGAACAATTCCTTGCGGACCAATGTACATATAACTTCCTGCCGTCATTTGTCCGTATTGCGAAACACCCAAAGCATTCATTTTCTCCCAATCATCTGGTTTTGAATAATTTGGAATAACCATTCCATTGGTCACTACCACTCTTGGAGCTTCTTTATGAGAGGGAAATAAACCCATAGGATGACCAGAATACATGGTTAATGTTTGTTCGTCTGTCATTTCTGAAAGGTATTTCATGGTGAGTCGGTATTGCGCCCAATTTTGAAATACAGCTCCATTGCCGCCATAGGTAATTAGCTCGTGAGGATGTTGTGCTACGGCATAATCAAGATTGTTTTGAATCATCAACATGATAGCTTTTGCTTGTTCGCTATTTCCTGGATATTCAGAAATTGATCGGGCATACATTTTGTAATCGGGGCGTAAACGGTACATATAAATCCGACCGTATTTTTCTAATTCTTCAGAAAATTCTTTAACTAATACGGCATGATCTTTAGGGTCAAAATAACGCAAAGCATTTCTGAGCGCTAGTTTTTTTTCATCCTCTGATAAAATTTCTTTCCTTTTTGGCGCATGGTTAATTTCCGTTTCGAACATTTTAGGTTCAGGTAAAACGGTTGGTATTCCTTCTTTTATTTGATCTTGAAAAGTCATTTTTCGAATTTATTATAGCTTATTTTCTGATTTGGTTTGTTTTTTTATCAAAACCGTAGGGACAATGTTTACAACCACTTTTACAACAATAGCCTCGGTTTAAATGGTGTTTTTCTGTAAAACATTTATAACCTTCAGGAGTAAAATAGTAATCTTCTCCTTCAATTAATTTTTTATCATTATCCAATTGCTTCATATTACAAATTTATAAACTTTATGATGAATGTATTCTTTTGTTAAGATATTATTAGAAATTAATTTTATAATAAGAGTTATCTTTGTTTTTCTTTAATTTAAATAGCATAGAATTTTTGGTTATAAACCAGCAAATATCGTTTCAGTTTCCAAATGAAATTACTTTACATATAAAGCGTGAAGATATGATTCATCCCTTTGTATCTGGAAATAAATTTAGGAAATTAAAATACAATTTGCTTAAAGCAAAAGAAGAAAAGAAAATCAAATTGCTCACTTTTGGCGGCGCATTTTCAAATCATATTGCTGCTGTAGCTTATGCCGGAAAGGATAACAACTTTGAAACTATAGGGATTATTCGAGGTGATGAATTGGAATCTTATATTACCGAAAATCCAACGTTACTATTTGCCCAAGAATGTGGCATGAAATTTCAATTTGTATCTCGCGAAGAATATAAAAATAAAACCACCAATTTGTTTATTGAAAATCTAAAAAACAGATATGGCGATTTTTATTTAATTCCTGAGGGAGGTGCTAATTCACTGGCAGTTAAAGGATGTGAGGAAATAATCACAGAGGAAGATTCGCGATTCTCACATATTTGTTGTTCAATTGGAACTGGCGGAACAATTTCTGGATTAATTAATGCATCTCATTTACATCAAAAAATAATTGGATTTTCGTCTCTAAAAGGTGAATTTTTGTCGGATGATATTCGTAAATTTGCCGTGAAAAATAATTGGGAGTTAGTAACCGATTATCATTTTGGAGGATATGGAAAAATAAATGAAGAATTAGTTCGTTTTATCAATGATTTTTATAAGCAAACTACTATTCCATTAGATCCAATATATACTGGAAAAATGCTATTTGGAATAATTGATTTAATTGAAAAAGGATATTTTCCCAAAGGTGCTAATATATTGGCAATACATACCGGCGGACTTCAAGGAATAAAAGGGATGAATGTCTATTTAAAAAAGAAAAATTTACAACAAATAATAACACAATGATCAGAAAAATTATCTTACTATTAATCGTTTTATTTGCAGCGAGCTGTACTTCAAGAAAAGTTGTAATTCAAACTACAAGACCCAAAAATTACAAACCGCCAACCAAAGTGGAAGTAGTTAAACCAATTGAAAACACCAATCCTATAGTGATTTCAATTGATACAATTAAAACAGCCGAGCCTAAAACTGAAATTTTAGAAGCGACAACTAGAGTTAAAGTTACCACAGAAATGGTATTGGCTTACATAGATTCCTACAAAGCAATTGCAAAAAACAATATGGTTCAATATGGAATTCCTTCTAGCATTTGCCTTGGGCAAGGAATTTTAGAATCGGGTGCTGGAACTGGTCCTTTAAGTGCTATTGCAAATAATCATTTTGGGATTAAATGCCATCAAGATTGGAATGGACCTTCTGTAAAATATGACGACGATGCTGCTCAAGAATGTTTTAGAAAATACAATCAAGCGAGTGAATCGTATAATGATCATGCATTATTTCTAAAAAGTAGAAAATGGTACGATCCATTATTTAAATTGGAAAAAGATGATTATAAAGGATGGGCAAAAGGGTTGAAAGCAGCCGGATATGCCACAGATCCTAAATATCCTGAAAAATTAATTGGAATCATTGAAAGATATCATTTGGATCAATATGATGCTGAGGTTTTAGGAAAAGAGTATGTTGCTCCTGTTGCTCCTGTTGCACCTATATCTCAGCCAGTAGTTAAGAAAAAGGAATATGAAATAGTGAAAGGAGATACGATGTATTCAATTTCCAAAAAATTCAATATTTCAATTGATGACTTAAAGGCAAAAAATAATATTCCCGACAATACTATTTCTGTAGGTCAGGTGTTAATTATAGAATAATTTCAAGATAGTAAAATGTTATACAAAAGAAGCAGCGCACTTTTTGCAGAAGCAGAAAAAGTAATTCCAGGAGGAGTAAATTCACCAGTTAGAGCTTTTAAAGCTGTTGGGGGGACACCTATATTTGCAAAAAGCGCAAAAGGAGCTTATGTTTTTGATGAAGATGGAAATCGATATATAGATTACATTAATTCGTGGGGACCAATGATTTTAGGTCATGCCTTTCCTCCAGTTGTTGATGCAGTAATTGAGAAAGCAAAACTGGGAACTTCATTTGGTATGCCTACAGAAATGGAAACTCAAATTGCCGCTCTAGCAATTAAAATGGTTCCTGGAATTGATAAAATCCGATTTGTAAATTCTGGAACAGAAGCATGTATGAGTGCAATTCGTTTGGCTCGTGGTTTTACCAAAAAAGATAAGATTATTAAATTTGCGGGTTGTTATCATGGTCATTCCGATTCCTTTTTGATTCAAGCGGGAAGTGGCGCGGTAACTTTCGGTTCGCCAAATAGCCCTGGAGTTACTCAAGGAACTGCAAAAGATACTTTATTAGCAAAATACAATGATATAGAAAGTGTTAAAGCACTTGTGGAGGCTAATTTAGGTGAAATTGCGGCCATAATTATTGAGCCAGTAGCAGGAAATATGGGTTGTATTCCGCCAAAGGAAGGTTTTCTAGAATCATTACGAAAAATTTGCGATGAGAACAAGATCTTATTAATTTTTGATGAAGTAATGACTGGTTTTAGAATGGCTAGGGGTGGGGTACAGGAATTGCTAAATGTAACAGCCGATATCGTTACCTTTGGAAAAGTAATAGGAGGAGGATTACCTGTTGGTGCATTTGCTGCAAGAGCAGAAATCATGAATTATTTAGCACCTTTAGGACCAGTTTATCAAGCGGGAACATTATCTGGAAATCCCTTAGCTATGGCTGCAGGATTGGCGATGTTAAATGCTTTAGAAAATGATAATTCAGTGTTTCAAAGACTTTCAGAAAAAACAATTTATTTAGAAAAGGGAATTCATAAAGCACTTACTGCCAATGGTATTGCGTTTACTATTAACCGCCTTGGTTCTATGATTTCGGTTCATTTTGATCCTAATCCAGTTTTTGATTTTCAAACTGCATCAAATGGGGATAATGAAACCTTTAAGAAATTCTTTCATGGTTTATTACAAGAAGGAATTTATATTGCGCCTTCGGCCTACGAAACTTGGTTTATTTCTGACGCCTTAACCTATGAAGATTTAGATTTTACGATCAGCGCTATTGATAAAGTTGCAAAAAAATTATAAAAAAAGGGCTTTCAATTGAAAGCCCTTTTTATTCAATAAATAGAAGATATTATTTTTCAAAAGCGTCGGTGCTCAACAATTGATTGTAAAGAGCAGTATTTGCTTTTAATTTTTCAAGCTGATTAGAATCAATTGTAGCTTCAATTTTTAAAGCTACAATTCTTGAAAATTCTTTTTTACTTTCGTTAGTTTCACTAGGACTTTGCATTTTTTCGTGTTTCATTTCAAATAATGAACTAAAAGCAATAGTTAAATTTTTGTCAAGTCCTAAAAAATCTGCAATTGCAGCTCCATCTTTAACACCTGCTTGTGCTGGAGTAAGTTTTACAACTTCTTTAGTTTCTGATGTAGTACCTTTTTTCTTGTTTTGAGCATTTGCAGTTATACTTAAAGCAAACATTAAAAAACATGTAATTATTATTTTTTTCATGAGAATTGATTTTAATTTAGTTCAAATCTAAATTAATTTTCTTTAACAAAAAAATAAAAAATTATTTATCTTCAGTTTTTTCGGCTTTTTCTTCTTTTTTATTCTTTCTTTCTTCTCTTTTTTCTTTCATTTTCTCTTTCATTTTCTCTTTTCTCTCCTCTTGAATTTTATCCCAAGTTGAGTTTTGTTCTGGAGTTAGAATTTTACTTATTTTTTCATTTATCGCCAAACGATCTTCTTTGTTTGGTTTAAAATTAACGTCTGCTCTTTTAGCTTCTTGTTCCGCAATTATAACTTTCAATTGTTTTTGTTGAGCATCAGTCAATTTAAGTTCTTTTGTCATTCTTTTAAGGGCTTTCTCGGCTCTTTCACCTGGAGACATTTTTTCCATTGGTTCTTTTCCTTCTTTTTCTTGATTCTCAACTTGAGCAAATGTTGATAAACCTACTACTAATAAAGCAGCTACAATTAATTTTTTCATTTTAATTTAATTTTAGAGTTATAGACATTGGACATTATTAATTTGAAAAGGTTTAAGCTGTAACAAAAATTAAAATAATTTTAAATAAAAAGGGAACCAATTTGATTCCCTCTTTTTTAATTAAACTGTTAATTCTACTATTTTACTGTCTTCAAATAAGGAGACTTTAATTAATCCATGTTTTGAAAGGCCTTTCATTGCGGCATCCCATTTTTTTCCGCTTAAATCCGATTTTACTTTCAAAACTCCTAAATCCATTTTGTTGTTGTTAGATTTCAAAAAGTCAATTATCAACTTTTCTTCCTCTAAAAGTTCAATTTGAACTTGCTTTTTCTCTGGGCGCATTTGTGGAAAAAATAAAACCTCTTGAATAGAAGAATTATTAGTTAAAAACATCATCAAACGGTCCATTCCAATTCCTAAACCTGATGTTGGAGGCATTCCGTATTCCAATGCGCGAAGGAAATCCTCATCAATAAATTCTGTAGCTTCGTCGTCTCCTTTTTCGGCTAATTTTAATTGGTGTTCAAAACGCTCTCTTTGATCAATTGGATCGTTCAATTCAGAATAAGCATTTGCAACTTCTTTTCCGCAAACCATCAATTCAAAACGTTCTGTCAATTCGGGATTGTCACGGTGTGCTTTACAAAGTGGCGACATTTCTTTTGGATAATCAGTAATAAATGTTGGCTGAATGTAATTCCCTTCGCATTTAGCGCCAAAAATTTCATCAATTAATTTTCCTTTACCCATTGTCGAATCGACGTCAATTCCCATACTTTTAGCAGCTTCAAATAATTCTGCTTCTGATTTCCCAGAAATATCAAAACCTGTAAAATGCTTGATTGAATCGGTCATTGTCACTCTTGCGTAAGGTGCCTTAAAGTTAACTTGATGCTCTCCAAAAGTAGCTTCTGAAGTTCCATTTACTGCAACGGCACAGTGTTCTAATAAGTTTTCGGTGAATTTCATCATCCAATTGTAGTCTTTGTAGGCTACATATATTTCCATGGCAGTAAATTCAGGATTGTGAGTTCGGTCCATTCCTTCATTTCTGAAATTTTTCGAAAACTCATAAACCCCTTCAAAACCTCCAACAATCAATCTTTTCAAATACAATTCATTTGCAATTCTCATATACAATGGAATATCTAATGAATTGTGGTGCGTAATAAACGGACGAGCTGCAGCACCACCTGGAATAGGTTGTAGAACTGGAGTTTCAACTTCCAAATAGCCTTGGTCATTAAAAAACGAACGCATTGCGTTGAACAATTTTGTTCTTTTAATAAACGTTTCTTTCACATGGTCGTTTACGGTTAAATCTACATAACGACGACGGTATCTTTGTTCAGGATCAGCAAATGCATCATGTGTTTTTCCATCAGCATCGGTTTTTACAACCGGAAGTGGTTTTAATGCTTTAGATAAAACGGTTAAACCATAAACATGTATAGAAATCTCGCCTACTTGAGTCTTAAAAACAGTTCCTTTTATTCCAATAAAGTCACCAATATCAAGTAATTTTTTGAAAACCACATTGTACATTGTTTTTTCTTCATCGTTAGAAATATCATCTCTTGAAATGTAAATTTGAATTCGTCCCTCAGAATCCTTAAGTTCAGCAAAAGATGCCTTTCCCATGATTCTCTTTCCCATCAATCGACCTGCTAAAACGACTTCTTTGCCTTCAAATTTTTCGAAATTTGCTAAAATTTCATTTGATAAAGCAGTTGTAACAAATTCTTCAGCTGGATAAGGGTTTATTCCCAAATTGCGTAATTCTTGAAGTGCTTCTCTACGAAGTATTTCTTGCTCGGATAATGCCATTGTGATCTGTTTTTAAGATTGCAAAGATAGTTAAATTTGAAAATGTGGCAATTTGAAAATTTGAAAATAAATTTGACTTTCTATTTAAAGCTGTTTTAGTATTTTACTTTGTAACT
>CALPLL020000020.1 GCA_943324395.2 Rhizobium sp. Q54 | reverse complement strand
ATTAAAATGATTCAAACAGGTTTATGGAGATACAACGATAAATTAATGTGGTTAAAAAATAATAGTCAATATACTTTTGGTGATAGAAGTGTTAGAAATTTTGAACCAATATTTCACTTTACAAAATCAGCAAATCATTATTATGATGCTACTTGGTTAGAATCATTTATTGATGAAAATAATGCAATTTCAAATGGAACAACCGGAATTAAACCAAAATTAATTTCCACTATTGATTTTAGAGATGGAGTTCTTCAATCAAATGCTTCAAATACATTAGAATTAAGAAAAAAATGTGCAGAAAAAGGATTCTATATGGAACACTCTTGTACATTCCCAATTGATTTGCCATTAATTTGTGTTCTTTCTACAACAAGACCTGGTGATACTGTTTTGGACTTGTTTAATGGGACTGCAACAACTGGAGAAGTTTGTGTTCTTACAGATAGAAAATATGTTGGATATGAATTGAATCCTCAATTTGTGATGGCATCAGAGGTTAGATTATCAGATTATGAATTAGGAGAAGTAGCATAAAAAAATATAAACGAGGAAACCGAATTAAACCCCGCAACAGGTATGGCGAATATTACCTCAATTATAAAAATATAAAAATTATGATAGAGTCAAATTTCAGAGTATTAGAATTTTCAAAAGATGAATTTGAAAAATTAATTCGTAACACCGTATCTTCAGAACTACAAAAAATATATGGTATGGTAAATAATTTCCAACAAGATAAACCAAAATCTGACTTACTGACAAGAGAAGAGGTGAGTAAACTTTTAAATGTTTCATTAGTTACATTACACAATTGGGAAAAGAAAAGATATCTTATGCCGAAGAAAATTGGCAAACGAGTTCTCTATTTAAGAGAGGATGTTTATGCTAAAATAAACCAATATTCATAACATATAAACCCGCTATTTAAGCGGGTTTTTTCATTTAATACAATAAAAATATTATAAGTAATTCATTGTGATTAAACCTTATTAAATGAGATAAATTGAAAAAAATCCGTGAATTATTCGGGAATAAAAAACCCTAACTATCTTATTTATAAGTAGTTAGGGTTAATAAATGTACACTATTCAGATAATAAGTCTAACCTGTTTTTGGAACTTGAGGAAATTATATCGCTTTTTGAATAATATAAATAAAAAGATTAACATTTTACCAACTTTTGGATAGCCTAATTTCTTTGGTATCCAAAAAAGTAAATATGTTAAGCCTCCAAAAACTACAATGAATACAAGTATTGCATTTATATAAATTCCCATTTATTTTTTATAAGTGATTTTATTATTATTATTCTATTTCGAGAGCCAATTATCGTCAATATTTTGCAGCTTGGCGAAATGTCAGAAATCGAACACAAATATTCAGTTTTGCACAAAAGTTCAATCGAAAAAATGCTGTTCAATTTAGCACTAAACTCGACATTTTGCCAAACTGCTGTTATGCGTTCGGCTTTTTAATTTAATCTTTTTTTAATTTCCTCAAACCATATATTAACTTCTTCAAAAGCATTTCTACTTTTTAGAATGTCTATTGTCATTTGACTTGAAGTATTTTTACTCAAATATTTTTTTACGTGTCCGCAACATTTTTCTCTATAATTTTTCCCTTGTTCTTCCCAAACTTTCCCTGGACTTCTTTGATTGTGTCTCAATTTTGCAATCATAGTTGGAATGTCAGACTCATCATCAATTGATATCGTTATATCAAATCTATCGTTCTCTTTAAAACTCGGAATTACAATGCTCTCATGAAAATAATTTTCTAATTCTCTTTTTTGAGTAAGAACAGCAAAATGATTTAACCCTCTATTATTAACTTCATTAACAAATTCTTGATATTTCAAATCTTCATCTTTATCATATATGTGAACTTCTTGCTTATTTAATTTTTTTAAATAATTATTTGTAACCCAATGTCCTAAAGTTCCACCCCCAAGACTAATAGCTACAATTCTTGGATCATTCACTAAATCGACTTCAAATAGTGGAGCAATGTTATTAAAGAAATTAATATCGGTTGGGCCTTCAAGACAAAGAAATACCTTTACTTGTTCTGGTTGTTTTTCTAATGAAGGAAGGACACCTAATGTCTTTGCTATTTTTTCAATATTGTTTTCATTTCCTATTTCAATTATGTTTTCATTTTGTTCTTTATGAATAAATCTTAAATTTTCAATAGGTATAAGACTTCCTAAAGCTGGGCTGTGAGTGGTTGTAATTATTTGAGCAGTTCCATTATCAGCAAGTTCTTTTAAAGCATCTATGAGTTTAATTTGCCAATCTGGATGTTGGGAGGTTTCAGGTTCTTCAATGGCATAAATTACATTAGGTGAGTTTTTTTCATTTCGCTTTCTTTCCGCTTCTGCTCTGAAAAAATTGATCAGAAGAAGTCGTCTTACTCCGCTTCCTCTTTTATTCATTGGCACTTCGTCACTAGTCAAGGTAGGATTAAAAAGTGTATGCCATTTTAATTCTGATGGAAATTGAGGAGAAAGTTGCTTCGCAACTTCTTCATTCATTTCCTTTAACTTTTCAATTGTAAGATTTGCAATTTCAGCTACTTCTTCTTCAACTTCTTTCTTTATTTGGTTTAAAACAGCTAAATGCTTTTTAAAAGCTTGTTCAGCGGCAAATTTTAATGGGTCTTGAATTTCTTTATCCTTCTCGTCATTTTTTCTATCTGATTGAAATAGTGCAAATAGAGGAAGTTCTGTTGATAGTTTGTCCCAAATATCTTTTACACCTTCTTCACTTATCTCTAACTCGGTTCTATCAAAAGTAATTGCTTCTCCAAGATTGTCCCAAATTGCTTTTCGAATTTCATTTTTCACACTTGCTTTGAAGTCACCTTGAATATTTAATTGCTTTGCTCTAGCTTGTAATTCTTTAATTTTCAAACTGTGTAAATCATTTGAGTCAGCGTTTGTAGGATGATTACAAACAATATATGTTTTTGGTTTAGTTATAGTTGAAAAATCTTTTTTAATTTCAAGAAGAAATTCATTATTAAGTAAAAACTCATTTTTTAAATTAGTTTTTGCTCCTGCATCAAGATTGATTTCATTAGGAAGATTTGAAAAAACAGCGGTAAGTTTTACAGGTTCTTTGCTCTTTTTTGCTCCAATATTAACATCGTCAGAATCTAATTTTCGGTTCTCGAAAAAAATATCTAATGCCTCTAATATTGTAGATTTACCTATATCATTTTTTCCAATTAATACAGTCAAGTCATTAAAGCTAATAGTTGTTGATTTCTTATAGCCTCTAAAATTTTCCAATGTAAAACTTACAATTTTCATATGTATTAATATTTAATTTCGGGTTTCCATAAGCTGACACCTAATGTCCCCAGCTAAACGAGGTGCAATGCTTCGTGACTGCATATTTTCTATTTAAATAAAAAGTTCAATGCGAACGGCAATTCCACTAAATCCTTGCATCTTGTGTAACTGCTGTTGGTAGTTGACTTATTCGATTTCGACTTTGGTTATATTATGCTGTCGATAGTAAACTTATAAATGAAAATAAAAGCAGTCTTTGACAAAGCCAAAAACTGCTTTAGATTTATTCTTCTTTAACCGTAATGGTTATTTCTTCATTGAATTTGTATTCTCCTTTTTTGTAAACTTCTTTGTTGGCTAAAACAATTTCATAAGTATAAACGCCTTTTGGAAGTTCCAAAAAACATTCTTTTCCATCTTTTTGAATTACTAAGTCTTTTTTAATGTCATTATCATCTTCATCTTTTCCGACAATTTTGAAAGTTATTTTTTCTGCGAGTTTATTTTTAACACAGATACTTTCAATTGTTTTAGAATTTATATTAGATGATTTTGCACCTTTAAAAAATGTCAATCCATTTACTAAAACTTCTCCTGTTTTTAATACTTTTTCAAAGTCTGATTGTGCTATTATTTTCTGACTAAAAAAAAATATTAAGAATATAAAAACAGTTTGGTGTTTTAAAAATTTCACTTTGCAGGTCGATATTTATAAAAAAGAAACCCGAAAAGTAAAATTCCAAAGAACGAGCTTAATGTTTGATAATTTAAATCTGAAATTGTTTTAATAAATAAGATTAAATTTGCAAACGTAGCTAATAATAGTATATAATGCAGCAGATTATATTTTTTCATATAGTTTGTTTTTACTTTTTAACAAAACAAAGACATCGCTGCGGCTATGCCAAGAATGGCTCCGCCAGAAAATGCGCATGGAATACAGCCGGCTAGTCCTAGTGATGCAAAAGCGGTACCCATATTCATAATTTGACCTGCGCCTGTTGCGCAGTCGCGTGAAATTCTAATTCCTCTTGGTCGGCTGAAAGTTGAATAGTCAAAATTTCCTTTTGCATCGATATTTACCTCCACATATTTACCAAGTAACTTGTCGTTTTCTTCTATATACGTAACGGCTTTATTTCCGTCGGCTAAGGGCATTACATATACAATTCTTTTTAAATCATTAACTAAAATCTCTATTGAAATTGAATTATTTACTCCAGCATATTTCCAATCAGGATTTTCGTTTGCGAGCTCCTTATATTTTTCTGCGCTAATTGGTGCTACCTCTAATACTTTTGCTTTATGCGCTGCCGGACTATGTTCAAATAAATAATTAAAATAGTCAACTGTTAATCCTTCAGTTGGTATTTTGTCTTGTGCATTAGTAATTCCTGTAATTAAAACTGTAGCAATTAAGCTAAAAAATAAATTTTTCATAATTAGAATCTCTTCCCATTTATATTCAATGGACTACCACTAGGACGATAACTTTAGGTACATATTTTAAAATTAGTTAAATGTACCGCCCACGTCGGCTGATAAATAAAACCTTGTTACAAATTAATTCTTTTCTGATGTGCCAAAATCAATTGGTTTTTTAATCAGTTTTCGTCGTTTTTGCGGTGTTTTAAATTTTATGCCAAATTGTATATATGCCTGGGATTTCCATACTTATCATCCCAAAAAAGGGTCACTATGTATAAAAAACAGCAAGGCTTTTATTTAAAAATAAAATATAGAAGTAATAAATTTCAGTGATTAACAAAAGCTGTAATTTGTATAAGTCAAAACTACTATAACTTTAAAATGAGAAAGTACGGGTTTGCCGTAAAAAATGTTAAAGTTATATGAACCCCATTTTGCGAGCTTCATTAACTAATTCTTCATCGGTGCCTTTACTTATAAAAAAGAAATCTTTGAGTTTTGATTTTCTCTTTTCAACTGCACTGTCGGATAAATTCAGTTGTGATGCAATTGTTTTGTTTTTAAAACCTTGTCCTAATTGAACTATTATCTGCCTGTTGATAGTATCTAAATAGTTCTCTCGCGACAATAATTCTTTTATACTGTCTTTAACAGTTTGTGAATAATAAGTTATTCCTTTTAATACTGAACTAAAAGCAACTAATAATTCGTCGCCATCGAAATCGCTTTTAATTAGTAATCCATCTGGATGCACTTTTTTAATTAAATCGTAAATTACAAATGCTTCTGCGTGAGAAGTCAGCATCATTATTTTACTTTTTGGGGAAAATTTCTTAATTAATAGTGCTAAGTCTTCCCCAGTAAATATTTTTTTATCTGGGTAAGGGGGTAAACTTCGATCTAAAAAAACAATGTCAAAATTTAAGTGAGATTTGGGATTTGAAATAATTGAGTAGGCTTCTTCGCAGTTATTACAAGCTGTAGTTTCTATTTCAAAACCGTCTACATTGTACTGCAAAATAGATTTGTAACCCTCAATTTGAAGAGGATGGTCTTCAACCATTAAAATTTTAATAGACATTTCCATATTCAAAATTACTTCATTGTGAAAGTAAATAACTAAATCGGAATAACCAAACTTATTTTTGTCCCTGTTTTTGGTGTAGAAAGAATATGAAAAGAGCCGCCACATTCTTCAGCTCTTTTTTGCATATTTTGCAAACCAATTCCATTTTTTAAATTCTTTTTATTAAAACCTATTCCATCATCTTCAATACTAATTATTAAATTAGATTCAAGTTTGTTCATACTAATCGTTACTCTATTTGCAGCAGCATATTTATCAATATTTTGCAACGCTTCTTGAATAATCCTATAAATATTGATTTTAATAGTGGTACACACGGTGCCCCAATCGATATTTTCACCAATCTTTAAATCAAAATCTATATTAGAATGATTTTTTATGGCTGTGAAAATATTTTCAACGATGGCAATAAAATCAACCTCTGTGGAAAATAACTCGCCATTTAAATCGTGAGCAATTGTTCTAATTTCCTTTTCAATGTTTTGGATTTCTTTAATGTGTTCCAAGCATTTTTGTATGGTTTCTTCATCTGTTTTTTTGTTCAGAACATATAGATTAAGCCTTATGCTAGATAGTTTACCCATAACCCCATCATGCAACTCTTGGGATATTCTTATCTTTTCAATATTTTTACCTTCTTCAATTTTCTGTTGTTGGTCTAACATCAATTGATAAATAACCTCATTGGCTTTTTGTTGTTCTTGTTTTAACAGTAATTCCCGTGATTTATTTTTTTGTGTATTCATTCTAATCCACAGAAAAATTATTATAAGAAACAGAAAAGTGAATACTATTATATAAAGTATTTGTCTTGAAAGTTTATTGTTTTCTTCCTGAACAATTTTATTTTTTGAAGTTACTTCATCCGTTTCAAATTCAATTCTAGCAAATTTATCTCTAGTTGTCCGCTCAACACTTTGGAGACTATCATTTAACTGTATGTATCGATCAGAATAATAAGTCGCATTATCGGGATTGGCAAGTGCCAAAAACCGTAAAATTTTTAATTCGTCCTCATAAATTTGATTTCGGTGAGAAAGTTTTTGTGCTACGTTAAAATAACTTTTTGCGATTAACGTGTCGTTTTTGTCCAAATAATATTCTCCTAAATACGTGTTTGCTTCTACTTGGGTTGGTACAAATTTTGTGCTTTCTGAAATTTGTAATACTTCAATAAATAAGGGCAGTGCATCAGGATTATTTAATTTAAATTTGGAATAGGCAATTGTTTTAATTAAATAGGAATATGTCTTTATATCAGATTTTTTTAATTTATTGAAATTCACATTATTCTCTAAATAAGTAATTGTTTTTTGATACAAATTTTGTTTTTGGTATATTCGAGCAATGTTGTTGTAGGTTTGATTTTTTAAATCTGAATATTGTAGTGGTTTTTCTAAATCATCTATTTTATGAATTGCTTTGTTGTAATATTCTAAAGCTTTTTCATAATTATTCATTCCCTCCAAACAATTGCCAATAGTAATGTAACAAGCTATTATATCATCAATATATTTTTTTTGAGAAACAATTTTTAAAGCCTGAATTGCACTAGCTTCTGCTCCTGAGTAATCTTTATGACACCAAAGAATATTTGCTTTCAATTGAAGAATACTACCTAAAAATAATTTGTTTTTAGTTTCATTGGAAATCTTTTCTGCATTACATACAAATAAATAAGAACTGTCTAAAGTAAATTTTTTATAATAATAGATTCCAATATTTGATTTTCCCTTTAATATTCCAAAAGTATCTTTAATGAAGGCTGACTTACTTTCAATAATTTTTGAAATTTTAAAATATTTTTCAAAAGATAAATTTGCCCGGTACTTTTCAGCAAGTTCAGATAATTGACTTCGAATTATAGTATCGTATTTTTTATTTGATAAATTAAAATAAAAAATATCTAAACTATCTTTTTTGTTGAAAGATCTATCGGAATTAATTAAATTTTGATTTGAATTTTGTTGACAACCCCAAATAACGAAGGAGCTAATTAATAAAAAAAAAATATTTTTCAAAAGCATTTAGTTTAGGACTTATTTTGGCTAATAAAGTGTTGCAGTTTCAAAAAATACATAAAATAGTTTGTTACCGCAACACTTTATAATATTAATTAATTGTATATATTATGGTTTTGTTCCATTTCCAGTTGGCGGTGGATCAATACCCCCCTCTTTTGCCGATAGTATTTGATTTTTATCTTGTTTAGTTGTAGGCACTTCCTCTGCAGTACATGAAGCTAAAATAGTCATTACTATGCAAATTGAAGCAACATAAAGGAATTTTTTTATTCTAAGGATTTGCCCAGTTGGCAAATTGTTTTGATTTGAATTTTTCATAATTTTAAGTAATAAAATGAGACAATGGTTTTCTACGTAACTGAATTGAAAAACAACGAGTTACGATCTTGTTTAAAAAAAATAGGAATTCCTTGTACTTGTAATATTACTTTGTAAAACTACCTCGGATGGTTTTTTAGGAAGTACGGATTTAACTCAAAAAATGTTAAAGTTTTTCTTGCCTTTTTTGTAGAGATTGTAATGATAATTAATTGACTTCTTATCAAAAATTTACTAGCTCATCACGATGAGTCAATTTTTTATGAAAAAAGTGATCGTTGTATTTGCTTCCTCTTGGGGGGAAGTAAAGTATTTTATGAAATTTATGCCTTGTTCAATTCATACCCTACAGAAAATTCAAATGTTTTTGTGGGGATAAAGAATAAGATTACGAAATTGTAGAGGAGGATTTCTTTGAGGATAGTCGCATTTAAAATTTGGAAAATGACACGACTTATTGGCTGGAAATGTAAATTCAGGAAATATAAAATAAGTGATTGATTATTTATTTATTGATGTTATCCTTTTTCTGGAATTAGAATTGCTATTGATTAATAAAAACTAAGCCTGAACCCCTACTTTAAACATCACCACGACAAACTAAAAGTTGTTGTTCCTAGAGGAAAAAACTCTAAATTTTACTATTCCTTATCCCCAAAAATATATTTTGAGAATACAATGTAATATTAGGTAGCTCCTTGAAAAACAAATGCTTCGTCTGTTTAATCTTTTTAGGTTTGTTCGCATCGAGAGATTGTGTCTTTCGATATGATTGGTGCCAAATTTTTTTACGCTATGTAATTTCTTTGCGATGAGGTATTTATAGTGTTTCAAGCCATCTGTAAAAATGGTTTTGGGTTCCGCTAATTTTAAGGTTTTCAACACAACATTCAAAGTTTTATTGGTTCTTGCACCTTTATTAAAACTCACGATTTTTTTCGTTTCTCGTTCCAGTGCATACACAATCCAGATTAATTTATCTTTTTTTTTAATGAGGGTGCGCATTTCATCTACTTCATACGACTTTCCCATAGGAATTGGTGGTACTGTTATTTTCATTGCAATGGTGAAAATCCGTTTTAATAATGTGGTGGTGGTTATTTGCAATATTCTAGCAGTATTTCTAATTCCTAATCCTTCTTTAGTAAATTGAATAATTTTAGTATTCATCCAAGGATAATAGGCATTGTTGGTGTAAAAATCAATACATCTCTTTTTACAAGATTTGCAAAAATACTGTTGTTTTCTGTTTGAAGTAAAGCCATTTTCTATGATGTTATGTGATTTACAACTTGGGCAAATTTTAGTATCACTAACTTTGTTACATGAAGTGTCGTTTACTACCATTTTCTTCGATTTAAGACTGTTTATAACCTAAAAACGAGCCTGTTATTAGGCTCGTTTTTATTGTAAATTTATATTTATTTACTGATTTTCAATAGTTTAACTTTGAATAGAAGAGGCATCACTAACTTTGATACATTACCGCATCGTATATATAATGTTGCATACCGGCTGGGTCTTTTACCACTCGTAATCGGTTGGACTCATCCCAATAGAGCGAAATAGAAGAGGTATCACTAACTTTGATACATTACCTACATTACCCTATTTTAATTGAATCCAATTAGGTTTTTGCTTAAAATTAATATACTGATATATAGTTTTTATCCTTTTGGCTTTTTCTCCATGAATAATAGAATCAGCTTTTAAAAAAACAACGTCTTCAATTATCCCATAATTGGGTATCGTTTTTCTATTTATACGTAAATAATTTTTGTTTCTAAAAAAATATTCTTCCAATTTAATTTTATTAATATTTGAAAAGTCACCTTTTAGTAAATCTGAAGTTTTAAAAACAATAAACCTATCAATTCCGATTTTGTTTTTTAATGTATCAAACAGAGAAAAATATTTTATACATTTTTCATTTTCAATTTCATAAAATTGACTTTTAGAATAGTTAATAGAATTAATTTCTTTGTAATATATAGCTTGATTTAATATATCCTTTCCATCAATTTTTAATATTTCAACTTTACCTTTACCTATAACAGTCTCTTTTTTTTCTTGAACACAACTTGAAAAAGAGACACTAAAAATAAAAATAAAATTAATTGTCTTTTTTAAATTGTTTTTGCCAATCATCTTGATATTTTTTATTTAATTGTTTATAAATTTCGGAAGCTTGACTTTCAGGAACTACCGTGTCATGTACTTTAAAATCTGGTAAAATCACATTACCAATTCTACTCCCTTCACCTGTTGTTTTTAAAAATTGTAACGACGTTAAACTCTCTACTGAAGATTGATTAGCTGTATTTACAATTGTTTCAACTCTATCCTTTACTCCATCAGCTGCACTAAGACCTTCAAGGAAATTTTTAACAATATCTATAACCTTTCCTAAGCCAGATAATTCGCCAATTTTTCCTGCTGAACCTCCAATGTGAGGAATGTCGGAAGATTCAGCAGAATCAGTAGTTACTCCTTTATTCCCTGTTGAATCACCATCCTTTTTGTCACCCCAAAAACTAATCCCATTTGTTATTTTAAAAATAGAAGTTTCTTTTTTTCCATATACTGGAGTAATTGCGATCCCTCCTCCATCTTCTTTAGCAACTTCACTAACTTTAATATAATAAAATTCTTTAGTTTTAGAATTTTGTCTTGTATCGCTACCCCCACCATTAAAAGTCTTATGTAGCCAAGCTCCAAATTTAGTTTTAAATTTGCCATCTGGGTCGATAAATTTTATAGGATTATCAGAACAATAAATATATGAATTTTCATTTGGTGCTTTCTGAGCCAACGGGTCAACACTCAACCAAATACTAACCCTAGGGTCATAATACCTAGCCCCATAATAGTACAATCCTGTCTCTTCATCCAGCTCTTTCCCATTAAACTTATACTTATAAGGATTTGCAAAACTTCCAATAACAGCAGCACCGCACCAAATTTATTGTTAATCAGAACGTTCAATCATCATTTATCTCTAACAAAAATAAGTTAAAATTTATTATTTATGATAAAAATTATTATTTAGAATAAAAATTATTATACTTTTGTATTAAATTAATTTCAATTAAAATGGCAAAACCAATTAAAATGACTCCTATTTTAAAAGGACAAGATGCTGTTAACTTTCATAGAAACTTAAAAGCAAGTGATTCTATAAGAGTTAGCAAAGATGTTTTATTTGCTATTAAAGAAGATGCAAATAAGTTAAAATCATTGTTCAAGAGTAGAAAATAACTATGATTCTTGACGATTCTCACAGTCTATTTAAAGTAGAAGAAACAACTATATTTAAACCTTTTGATTGTGGCGATGATGATTTAAACGATTTTCTTCTGAGTAAATCTATTGAATATTCCAAAGAAAACTTAGCTACTACGTTTGTTATTGAAAACACTGATGTAACAGTCGCTTATTATAGTGTTTTTAATGATAGTGTTAATACACAAGATTTAAACTTTGCTTCTAAAAGTGCAGCACTGAGATTTGTTAAAGAATTAGTTAGTCATCCAAAAAGACATCTAAAATATTATCCAGCGATTAAAATAGGAAGACTCGCAGTAAACAATACGATACAGAAAAAAGGTATTGGGAAAACAATTATTAATGCGATAATTGATTATGCAATTGAATCAAATGATAAATGTGCCTGTAAAATAATAACTGTTGATGCTTATTCTCAATCGTTACTGTTTTATGAGAGACAGGGGTTTAAATACTTTTCCGATAGCGATTTAGAAAAAGACACACGCCAAATGTACCTAAATCTTACACCTCTTATTTTGGCTTCTCAAGAAAATAATTAATCATATCGGAAAATACCGATTAATCAACTCTCTTTCGTTCTCGCTATTCACCTTGATGTACTTTTCAGTAGTTCCAGGCCATTTATGTCCCGCAAGCTCTTGCACCCGCTCCAGTGGGATTTTCTTTTCATTTAACCAGTTGCAAATAACGCTCATACGAATGGTTCTTGGGTTGAGGTTTCTATCGGGAAACAAAGCCTTTAATTGCTCTGTAATTGCATGAATACTATCTACTAATATTGGTTTGCCTAATTTACCCAATAGTAGTTTATCGGTTTTGCATCTAAGTAATTCGGGGCGTACCTCGTTAATGTATTTAGAGAAAACCAACATTTGTTTACTCAGTAGTTCTAATGTTCTGCGGTTTTGATTGGTTGAAGCTTTGATATAAATGGTGCCGTTATCCATGTCAATGTCTTTAACTTCCAATCGGGTGAGTTCCTCACTGGTCAAGCCTTGGTAGATTAGCAGTGATAGCAGCACACTGTTTCTTGTGTCTAGGTACTGGTAGCGGTTTTCTCTAGTCAAAAGTAGCTGCAATTCTTCACTTGTAAATAGCTCTTGCACTTGTATGGCTTGGTTATGAGGCTTTTTTATTGTTAATCGTTTACACGGATGGTCGGTTCGTAATCCAGCCATAACCAAATAATCATAATATTTTTTGATTGCGGATAGGATTCTGATACGGTGCTGGACATTAGACTGTTTTTGGCTCACCTCATCCATATAACTTACCACATTTTGAAACTTGTAGCGTTTGGCTTTAGGGTTTGTTTTCAAAAAATGGTTGATAGTATATAGATAACCCGCTACGGTTTTATTAGTATAGGTCTGTTTTAAATAATTTTCTAAATTTAGTGTCATTGGTATTGTGATTAAAAGGTGACTATTGGTTTTCGTTGTTTGTTCTTGATGGCATACAGATACGTGGTGTTTATTTCGGCATGTCCTAAAAAACGCCTTATGAAATCGATTCCAGCGTTATTCTCTGCCAAGTGGGATGCAATGCTGTGACGTAGGCAATGCAACGTTATTTCTTTTTGAATCAATTCGTAATGTCCTGTTTGTTCCATCATTTTTTTAAGCATAGTGTTGAGGTGGTCTCCACTGATTCGTATTGCTTTATCGTTTACAAAAAAAGCTCCGTCACCCATTGGAATATTGTAACGTTCTTGGCTTAAATAACATCTTAGATATTCCATAACAGAGTTACTCATGGGTACTTCCCGTCTTTTACTGTTTTTACCTTTTCTTACGATGACCATACCACTTATGAATTGAATATCCTTTATATCCAATGCTTCGATTTCGGAGCGTCTTAGCCCACATCCATACGCTATTGATAGCAACGCTCTTTCTTGGTGATTCTGACAATGCTGATACACGGTTCTGACCTCATCCACAGTCAGTGCATTTCTTATTTTCTGCGTTCCGCCACTAAAAGTAGGAATGTAAAAACCGTTTTCAATGACTTTATTTTCCAATAAATTCAACTGGAATAATCCCAAAGCGAATAGGTGCATTTTGATGGTTTTCTCCGCTAATGTTCCAACATCTCTTTTTTTGGGTCTGCTGATTAAATACTCAAAATAGGCTACCGATTCTTTGCTGCTCACTTGCTTTATTTTGTTGATTCCCGCTTCTTCCAACCAGATTAGAAATTCCGATACTGCACTCTGGTAGCCCTTTCCTCTGCCTGTCTTATAATTTTTAACCTTTACAAAACTATCAAAGTCATTGAACAGGTTCACAAATGCTGGGTTATGTATTGTTTTTCTCATTTGATAATAGGTTAAAATTTAGGTCATAACAAAATATTACTTAGGCACACTTTTCAAAACTGCGAACACTAGCGGTGTATGGTTTGTATTTACTAGGCTTCACGTGTTCTTTTTACTGTTTTACAACGCTTCTAACTGATTGTGAAGGTCTGCTTTGATTTTGGCTTTGAGTTTCTCCATATTGTCCCAATAGCTCACCACATACTTAAAGCCTTTGTTTGTTGAACCTTCCACGGCTTGGATGTATTCCAGTTCTTGCAGCAGCTGCACGTATTTAAAAGCCGAAGTTTTGCTAATGTTGAGCTCTTGGCGTATGTCTCTAGTGCAAAATTTATGAGTACATCCATTGGGTTGACTTTTCACATAGCCTTTTAGCAGTTCAAAAAATTGTCTGGTACTTTTATCGAGTTCATCCACTTTGATAATGATGGAACCAAAGAAAATATCAACGGCTTTTTGTACGTCTTCTTTGGTGGCTACTAGTCTGCCTTTACTGTCCATTTTTCGTTGGTACTGGTGCAGTATGGTTATTTGTGAAACAAAGCCTTGAAATTGATTATTAAGCCTTCTAAGCATCTTTGCTTCGAGTGGCAGCATCAATTTATCCGCAAACGGATTCACCACCTCATAGCTCTTTAAAACACGCATGCAATTGCGTAAGATTTGTTTGGCTTGTTGTTCGCTTTCAGAGCTACTTACCCCCGCAATTTTTAGGTTCTGAGCATTGATGATTCTAAGTGTTTGTGCTTGGCTTTCATCCACTCCCAAAACTACGGAACGGCTCATGTTATCATAGTACACCTCTGCTTTGGTGGTAGCGGTCAAACTCGCAAAATGGGCTTCCACTTTTTTCATCTTGCCTCTAGTATTACCAAACATATCTTTTACCACCGTGGAACTGGTCAAGAATTTAGCTGATTGCATTTCTCTAAAAGCAAACTGAGCTTCTTCATCTAGTCCGTCAAAGTCCTGTATTAAAATTAATTTATTGATAAGTTCTTTACCTTGGTAGTGGTATAAAGATTTACTGGTTACTCTTGTTAAATTCATAACGTCTTCCTGTGGCATGCAGTCGGCTATAGCATTGATGAGGTGGCTTTTGCCTTCACCCGAACTTCCCTGTACCAGTCCATGCAGCAGATACGGCATTTTGTAACTCGATGCTAGTACAAACAATAGTTTTCGGTTCTCTTCTTCACCTATAATGCCGCTTTGCTCCAGTAAGTTATCGATGTTTTCTAGTAGGCGTTTATT
>CALPLL020000019.1 GCA_943324395.2 Rhizobium sp. Q54 | reverse complement strand
CTCGTCTTTATAAGATTTAGTAATTATTTCTACTTTGGAAGCCACCATAAAAGCAGAATAAAATCCAAGGCCAAAATGTCCTATAATTCCTGAATCTTTGGCAGAATCTTTATATTTATCAAGAAACTCCTCAGCTCCCGAAAAGGCCAATTGGTTAATGTATTTTTCAACTTCATCAGAAGTCATACCAATACCTTGGTCAATTAGGTGTAATTTTTTTCCTTCTTTATCGATTTTAACCTCGATAATAGGATTTCCATATTCTACTTTAGCCTCACCAATACTGGTTAAGTGCTTTAATTTTAAAGTAGCATCAGTTCCATTAGAAATTAGCTCACGCAAAAAGATCTCGTGATCGCTGTATAAAAATTTCTTAATTAAAGGGAAGATATTCTCCACCGAAACATTGATTTTTCCAGTTGTCATAAATTAAAATTTTAAGATTTAAAAATCATTATTCAAATAGAATACCAATTCATTGAAAGTGACAAATTGGCGCAAAGAGTTCTAAGAAGATTACGTTTGAAATTTTATTATAAGCAAAAATGTAAATTTAACATTAATAAAGCAGAAAATTTACCACTAAATCTTAACAATTATTTTACATTGAGTTTTAAAACTCTTCTTTTCATAATAAATAGGTAACATTAGACAAGGATTTGGATATTAATTTTGCAGAGTAATAATCCAAATTAAAAAAATAATAATGAAGTATTTTTATTCTTTATTAATCGCACTTGTTTCAAGCGCAATTTATTCTCAAACAGCAATTATTAAAGGTTCAGTAATTGAACAAGGGACTGGAAAATCCATACCAGGTGTTTTGGTAAAAATCTTAAACACAAAACTAGCAACTCAAACAGATGCTTCTGGAGAATTTATCATCCGAAATGTACCTGTAGGAAAACAAGAAGTTCAATTTTCTGATTTTACACTAGAAACTAAAATTATTTCAGATGTAGATGCTATTAAAGATGAAACTACTTCACTTACCGTTTCAATGTCTGAAAAAAATAACACCTTGAACGAGGTGGTAATTAAAAAAACCAAGATGAAAGCAGAATCTGTGGCTTCATTGTTATCAGTTCAAAAAAACAGTGCGAGAGTTTCTGATGGTATTTCTGCAGAAACTATTAAAAGGACTCCAGATAAAACTGCGTCGGATGTTTTAAAAAGAATTAGTGGAGCGAGTGTTCAAAATAATAAATTTGTAATTATTCGAGGTTTAAATGACCGTTACAATACTACCTATTTGAATGGTGCTCCAATGCCTAGTTCTGAGCCAGATAGGAAAGCATTTTCATTTGATATTTTTCCTGCAAACATGCTTGATAATCTAGTTATTTACAAAACTGCGTCACCGGATTTATCAGGGGAATTTACAGGTGGTGTTGTTGAAATTAGTACTAAAGCTACACCAACGAATAACTTTCAATCTGTTAGCATAGGAACTGGTTATAATTCAATTACTACTGGGAAGGATCAGTTGTACTCCAAAGATATTAAATCAAAATTAGACATCCCTAGTGTAAAAGATTTCAAAGCTTTGCAAAATAACAGAACTGAAGGAAATTTATCACAGCTGGTCTCGATTTCTAAAAATAATGAAACAGATTGGAACTTATATAATAAGACTTTTGGAGCTAATACTAGTTTTCAATATACAATTGGACGTAATTTTACTTTAGAGGGAAAAGAAAGCATAGGAATTCTATTTTCTTTATCAAACAGCACTTCTAATAATTTTAATGAAACATTAAGAAAAGAATTTGACGGTCCAAATACTTTGCTTTCGAATTTGGTTGATAAAAATTATACTGTTCAAACTTTATCGGGAGCTATATTGAATGTATCGTTAAATTTAAATGCAAATAATAAATTAAGTTTTAAAAACTTGTACAGCATTAATTCTGAAGATAGAATATTAGACAGAAGCGGTCAACTTACACAAGAAGATGACCCTTTATTTACCAAAGCCACTGCTAGAACTTTTACAGAAAATAAACTTTATACAGGGCAATTGGGAGGTGAGCATTTTTTTAGTGCCAGCAAAATTAAATTGAATTGGGTTGGTTCTATTAGTAATGTAATAAGAGATATTCCTAATGAAAGAAGACATTATTACACTCAAACGAGATTTGCTGATGGAACTCAAAGTCCACTAGTTACAAGCTTTTCAACAAATACTGTAGGTAGAAATTTACCTGGTTCTGTTTTTACATCTCTTAATAATGAATTTTTATACAGCACAAAATTTGATTTAAGTAAAAAAGTACAATTTTTTGAAAACTTTAGTACTGAATTTAAAATTGGAGGACTTATGCAAACTAGAGATAGAGTTTTTGAAGCAAGACAACTTGGGTATACACGATTTATTGGGACTGTTGGTGGTGTAAATTATGGTAATCTTACTTTTAATCCCCAAATAGAGTCTCAGCCAAATTCTACTGTTTTTAATGCCTCAAATATGGGTATTCTTGGAACAAATTCTAGTGGTCTTGTCCTTTATGATGGTTCTTTAGGAAATGATAAATACAAAGCAGATTCTAAATTAAATTCAGCTTACATTATGATTGACAATTCTATCGAAAAATTTAGATTTGTTTGGGGAGTTCGGATGGAAGATTTTAATCAAAATTTATTTTCTAAATCTGATTCTAATCAAGATATCGTTGTCAATAATTCACAATTAGACTTTTTACCTTCAGCCAATTTAATTTTTAGCGTCAATAAAAAGCAAAACATAAGATTAAGTGCTTCTAAAACAGTGAACAGACCGGAATTTAGAGAATTAGCGCCATTCATTTTTTTTGATAATGATACCAGACAAAACACATCAGGTTTAACAGATTTGAAAATAGCAAGTATTAATAACTATGATTTGCGGTATGAAATTTTTCCTGGAAAAGGACAATTATTTTCATTTTCTATATTTTATAAGGATTTTAAAAATCCTATCGAACTACAAGCTTTAGCTAATAATACGAATCAATATAATAATGCTAGGTCCGCAAAAAATAAAGGTATTGAGCTAGAATATAGAACCTTGGCTAGTTCTATTTTTGGAACAGAAGACAACAAATTACTTAGTGATTTGACTTTTTTTACTAACCTATCTATAATTCGTTCATCAGTAGACACTTCAAATTTAGTAAGTATTGCTACCGAAACCCCACTACAAGGTCAGTCTCCTTATGTCCTAAACGTAGGTTTGCAGTATAGCAATATCGAAAAGGGCTGGTCTTTTACTGGGAATTTTAATAGAGTTGGAGATAGAATTTTTATCCAAGCAAATCAAGCAAATGGCGTTGATGTTCCTGCTATATGGGAAAAAGCGCGAACATTTTTAGATTTTCAAGTGTCAAAATTATTATTTAAAAATAAGATGGAATTGAAACTTAACTTGCAAAATGCATTAGCACAAGATTTAGATTATTATCAAAATGTAAAAGGGACTGTAGATAAAATCGAAGGTTTAAATTCTTTTATTAATAATATTCTTACAGGGGACTCACAAAACGTGAATGGGTATAACAGTAAAACGGATGATTTACTTTGGAGTACAAAATTTGCACCTACGTTTTCATTTAATGTAACCTACAATTTTTAAATTTAAAGATAATCCTCTTTTATAAAAGACCTTTTTTAAATTAGTTCTTAATGTTTAAGTAACATAATGATAGCGTTTATATAACAATTATGTTATAACATGTTAACATTGTCGTTTTACATTTGTCTAAAATCTAAAAATTAATAAAAATGAAAAATTTTTACGTATTATCAATTATCTTGCTTTGCAGTTTATCTCTAACTGCTCAGATAGCTGTAACAACTTACAGAGGTGCGTTTGAACCAGCACCTGCAACAATGTGGACCGATTCTTGGACTAATTTCGATCCAAAAAATGCCAACTATTCAGCGCCAACTGTAACAGTAAGTGCTGATATTTCAGTAAACACAACTTGGACAGCAGCTAACGTGTATAGTTTAGCAGGTCAAATTTTTGTAGTAAATGGAGCAACACTAACAATCGAACCAGGTACAGTTATTCGAGGAAACATTGACCCTGCTTCTAAATCTGCGTTAGTTATTTCAAGAGGCTCAAAAATAATAGCACAAGGTACTGCCTCAAATCCTATCGTTTTTACTTCAGGTAAAGCAGCAGGATCTAGAGAGCCTGGTGATTGGGGAGGACTTGTTTTATTAGGTAAAGGAATATACAATACAAATGGTGGTTTTAATAATGTAGAGGGTTTTGCGCCGACTAGTTCAACTGATTATCGTATGAAATTTGGTGCAGATGCTTCACTTGGCGAAGTAGCTGATAATACAGATAATTCAGGAACTTTAAAATATGTTCGTATTGAATTTGGAGGAGTTTTATTATCAGCTAATAATGAAATAAACGGATTAACTTTTGGTGCTGTTGGTAGTGGAACAACTATCGATTATGTACAATGTTCTTTTATTAATGACGATTCTTTCGAATGGTTTGGAGGTGCTGTAAATTGTAAGCATTTAGTTGCTTACAGAGGAATTGATGATGATTTTGATACAGATAATGGTTATAGTGGTAAAGTTCAATTTTGTCTAGGAGTTAGAGATCCTAGCCTTTATGATGCTACATGGTCTGCTGCATCTGGGGCTTCAACTTCAGAAGGTTTTGAGTCTGATAACAATGCATCGGGAGATATTTCATTGCCACTTACTTCTGCGCTTTTTTCAAATGTAACAATGGTTGGTCCAGCATACAGAACAACAATAGGTGGAGGAACTTATCCAGCAGGATCATATAAAAGAGCTGCTCGTATAAGAAGAAATTCAGCTCTTAAAATATGTAATTCTATATTTTTAGATTATGTAGAAGGACTTCACATTGATAATACAGGAAGTGCACCTAACGGAGGTTCTGAAACTAACGTAGCCAATGGTTCGCTAGTATTTAAAAATAATATTGTAGCTGGAATCGCAACCGCATCTAAGATAGCTTTTATCAATACCACTGGAAATCATCCTACACCAGCTTTAGATATACCTAATTGGTTTACTACTCTTTCAAATAATACTGGTTTAGCTACAGCTATTCCAAGTACTAATATTTTGACAAGACCATACGATGCAGTTGGAACAGTATACACTGGTTTAGATTACAGACCAGCAACTGGTTCTATTGCATTAACTGGTGCTGATTTTACTGATGCAGCTTTCACTGGTACATTAGCAACAACAGATTTCAATTTAACCGATAACTCTTCATTGATATCATATCCAAACCCATTCAGCACTAGCTTCAGATTAAGTTTTGAATCTGCAAGTACAGATGATGTAAGTTTGAATGCTTATGATTTAACAGGAAGAGTAGTAGAATCTCATAAATTGAATTATAACGATGTTAACAATCAAGAATTTGGAACTAACTACCAATCTGGAATGTACATCTTAGTTTTAAAACAAGGAGAAATCACTAAATCTTTCCGAGTAATCAAAAGATAATTTATATTATACTTCATAAAAAGCCCTGCATTGCAGGGCTTTTTTTTGGAATTAGATGAAATCCCCAATATTAATGAATTGTTTTTTTAGTGTTACCAAATCATCACTAAAATATATTACTATTAATTGTATTTTTGATTTGTTTTATATTTACATTTATATTAATTAATGACTTAATTTTGCATTATGAAGAAGAAAGACATTCGAATTCTATTAGTTGATGATGATGCAGATATCCTAGAAATTGTAGGATATAATTTATCTCAAGAAGGCTACCAAATTTCTACTGCTATAAATGGTAGAGATGCTATTGCAAAAGCAAAAAAAACACTTCCTCACTTAATCATCATGGATGTTATGATGCCAGAAATGGACGGTATGGAAGCGTGTGAGAACATTCGTAAAATTCCAGAATTAAGCAATGTAATTATCACTTTTCTAACTGCTAGAAGCGAGGATTATTCGCAGGTGGCAGGTTTTGACGCCGGTGCCGATGATTATATAACCAAACCTATCAAGCAAAAATTATTAGTTAGTAAAGTAAAAGCGCTTCTAAGACGCTTAAAAGAAACCGAAAAAGATTCTGAAACACTAAATGTAGGCGGAATAGAAATAAATCGCGAAGAATATAAAATAGTAAAAGACAATATTGAAATTGTATTACCTCGAAAAGAGTTTGAATTATTTTATTTATTAGCAACTAAACCTGGAAAAGTATTTAAAAGAGAAGAAATTTTAGATAAAGTTTGGGGAAATGATGTGGTCGTTGGAGGCAGAACTATTGATGTTCATATTAGAAAATTAAGAGAAAAAATTGGTGACGATTTTTTTAAAACCATAAAAGGAGTAGGCTACAAGTTTGAAGTATAAATGAATTTAAAAAACAAAGAAACTTTTCGGTTTGCATTTATTACGGCACTGCAAATAACATTTTTTGCAACAGTGCTTGTAGGAATTTTAACCTATTTTTTTCATCAGTTCTCCTTTTTATTTTGCTTCATTTTTGCAGTTTTAGTTGCACTTAGTTCTTTTGTGTTACTAACCATTAAAGTCCAACTTTTTATCTTCCGAAAGGTTAAAAAGATTTACGATGACTTTTCCTTTTTGGAGTCAACAACTATTATTAATAAATCTTCAGCAACCGATTTAAATTTGATTTCTCAAGAAGTTTCTAAATTTGCTTCCGATAAAAAATTAGAAATTGAAGCTTTAAAAGTTCGTGAAGAATACCGTAGAGAATTTCTAGGAAATATTTCTCACGAATTAAAAACCCCACTTTTTACCGTTCAAGGTTACGTTTCAACATTACTAGATGGAGGAATGAAAGACAAAACCATCAGAAAAAAATACTTGGCTAGAGCGTTAAACGGTGTAGACAGATTAATTTATATTGTTGAAGATTTAGATACTATTTCTAAACTAGAAATATCCGACGAACCCATTACTATGGCGCCTTTTGATATTATTCCTCTCATTCAGAATGTAATGGATTTATTGGAAATGAAAGCCAATAAAAAGGACATCCTAATGACATTTGACGATAAATATACCAAGCCTATTTTTGTATTAGGTAATTACGAAAAAATTCAACAAGTGGTTACCAATCTGATAGAAAATTCTATAAAATATGGAAAAACAGGAGGCTCAACAGAAATTGGATTTCAAGAAATTAACAATCGAATTCAAATAGACATTAGAGATAATGGTGAAGGGATTGATGCTAAACATATTCCAAGATTGTTTGAACGATTTTTTAGAGTTGACAAAAGTGGCTCAAGAAATGTTGGTGGCTCAGGACTTGGATTGGCCATAGTGAAACATATTATTGAAGCACACAACGAAAAAATAATTATAGAAAGTGAACTTGGAAAAGGATCTCAATTTTCTTTTACCCTTCAAAAGTGTGCCGAATTAGATTCTTAAAATCTATTTTTATCCTATTTTATTACTTAATTTTGCAAAAAAATACAGCAAACTGTGGGAAGCAAAAACAAGTTAAAAAGGTTTAAAGAAAATGATACATTTGGTAATGTTTTCCAACCTACAAGAGAACAAGTGGTTACCGACCAATTTTCATTAAAAGGAAAATGGAATATAGATTATTTTAAAAACAACAATCCAATTGTTTTAGAATTAGGATGCGGAAAAGGGGAATATTCTGTTGGTTTGGCAGAGAAATATCCTAATAAAAACTTTATCGGAATTGATCTAAAAGGGGCTCGTTTTTGGCGTGGAGCTAAAACTGCTGTTGATACTGGCTTAACAAATGTAGCTTTTATTCGAACTCAAATCGAATTAATTAACCATATTTTTAATGAAAATGAAGTAGACGAAATTTGGATTACTTTCCCAGATCCTCAAATAAAATACAAGCGTACCAAACACAGAATGACTAATTCAGAATTCTTGAAATTGTATAAAAAAGTGCTTAAACCAGAGGGAATTATCAACCTTAAAACCGATAGTGAATTCATGCACGGTTATACATTAGGATTATTACACGGTGAAGGTCACGAGGTAATTTATTCCAATCACAATGTTTATGTAAATGAAGGAAGCCCAGAAGAAGTTACTAGTTTACAGACATTTTATGAAAAACAATATTTAGAAATTAATAAAGCGATTACTTATATTCGTTTTAAAATTAAATAATTTGGACTTTTTATTGCCACTCATATTAGGTTTTACAATAGCTGCTATAGGGATTTTGCCGCCCGGTTTAATCAATATGACTGCTGCAAAAGTTAGCGTAGTTGACGGAAGAAATGAAGCTATTTCTTTTGCAATAGGAGCAACAGTTACTGTTTTTTTTCAAACGTATATCGCAATTCAATTTGCAAAATTTATTAATAGCCGGCAAGACATAATAACATTACTTCAAGAAATTGGTTTACTTCTATTTTTATCAATTACAACATTTCTTTTTTGGAGCGCTAGAAAACCTAAAAAAGTAAAGCAAGAAATTAAAATGCACAGTAAATCGAATCGTTTTTTTCTTGGAATGTTACTTTCCGCTTTAAATTTATTTCCAATTCCATTTTATGTATTTGTGAGCGTTACTTTGTCTACTTATGGACTTTTTTACTTCAATTCACTGTTTGAATATTTGTTTGTTTCAGGTGTTGTAATAGGTTCGTTTACCGTTTTTTATTTGTACATTCTGTATTTTAAGAATCACCAAAGTAAGAGTGATTACTTGATAAAAAACGGAAATTATATTATAGGAAGTATCACGGGATTGATTTCATTGGTTGCTTTTTTCAAACTTTTAAATACTCTTTGGATCTAAAAATGCCTACTAAAAACGATAATTTTTTTGAAAGAGTTTATGAAGTAGCTCGCCAAATTCCGTATGGAAAAGTGACTTCTTATGGCGCAATTGCAAAGGTACTTGGTGCTGCCCGCTCAGCGCGAATGGTTGGCTGGGCGATGAACGCTTCCCATAATTTAGAAGATGTCCCTGCCCATCGTGTAGTTAATAGAAGCGGACTTCTAACCGGAAAACATCATTTTGATGGCACCAATTTGATGCAACAACTTTTAGAAAGCGAGGGAATCGAAGTGAGAGAAAATCAAATTGTAGATTTTGAAAAGCATTTTTGGATGCCCGAAATGAAAACTTAGTTTTTAATTTAATTTCAATTATATGCTTCAAGTCGAAAATATTACTTTTAGTTATGACAAAAATAAAGTCATAAAAAACATCGGCTTTTCAGTTAGTAAAGGACAAAATATTGCCATTATTGGCGAAAGCGGATGTGGGAAAAGTACACTGTTAAAATTAATTTACGGCTTATATGATTTAGATGAAGGCCAGATATTTTGGAATAGCAACGAAGTTTTAGGGCCAAAATTTCATTTGGTACCCGGAATGCCCTTCATGAAATACTTAGCTCAAGATTTTGATTTGATGCCTTTTATCACCGTTGGAGAAAATGTTGGAAAATACCTTTCTAATATCTATCCAGAAAAAAAACAAAGTCGGATAAGCGAATTATTAGAAATTGTTGAAATGACAGAATATTCTAATGTAAAAGCTAAATTTCTAAGTGGAGGTCAGCAGCAAAGAGTGGCCTTAGCAAAAGTTCTGGCTCTAGAACCTGAATTGTTATTATTAGACGAACCCTTTAGCCAAATTGACAATTTTAGAAAAAATTCGCTGCGAAGAAAACTATTTTCCTATCTAAAATCGAAAGAAATAACTTGCTTGGTTGCCACACATGACAGTTCAGATTCATTATCATTTGCAGACGAAACGATTGTTTTAAATGCTGGAAAAATAGTCATTAAAGAAAAATCAGATCAGTTATTTAATAATCCAAATACTAAATATGTAGCTTCCCTTTTTGGTGATGTTAACGAACTTAAAGTATCTCAATTAATTGAAGTTGAAAGTTCAGACGAAACAATTTTATTATTTCCTCACCAATTAAAAATAGTTAAATCTGGAAAATTAAAAGTCAAAATCAAACAAAACTACTTTAAAGGAAGTCATTATTTAATTGAGGCTGAAGCCAACGAAGCTTCTATTTTTTTTGAACATAATTGTGAATTAAAAAAAAATTCAGAAGTCTTCTTAAGTCATATAAAATAAAGTAACTTTGATTGTTTTAACATTTTAAATCGAAAAGCTATGTATCATTCTAAAATTTCAGGATTGGGCTTTTATGTCCCTGCAAATACTGTTACCAATGATGATTTGTCTAAACTTATAGATACCAATGACGAGTGGATTCAGGAAAGAACAGGAATTCAAGAACGTCGGCACATCATAAACGGGGAAGATACAACAACCTCAATGGGTGTAAAAGCTGCTAAAATTGCTATTGAACGGGCAGGGATTTCAAATGATGATATTGATTTTATTGTATTTGCTACTTTAAGTCCTGATTATTATTTCCCTGGACCAGGAGTTTTAGTGCAAAGGGATTTAGGAATAAAAACAGTAGGCGCCTTGGATGTTAGAAACCAATGTTCCGGATTTGTGTATGCTTTATCGGTTGCCGATCAGTATATTAAAACAGGGATGTACAAAAATATTTTAGTAATAGGCTCCGAAGTACAATCTACTGGTTTGGACATGACCACAAGGGGTAGAGGTGTTTCAGTAATTTTTGGAGATGGCGCAGGAGCAGCAGTTTTGAGTTGTGAAGAAGATTTAACTAAAGGAATTTTATCTACACATTTACATTCGGAAGGAATCCATGCCGAAGAATTAGTTTTAAAAGCCCCAGGAATGGGAGGAAGATGGATCACAGACATAATTGCCGATCATGATCCCGAGGATGATAGTTATTTTCCCTACATGAATGGGCAGTTCGTATTTAAAAACGCGGTAGTTCGTTTTAGTGAAGTAATTAATGAGGGATTACAAGCCAATAATTTAAATGTTTCTGATATTGATATGTTAATTCCGCATCAGGCGAATTTGAGAATAGCCCAGTTTATTCAGAAGAAATTTGGATTGACTGACGATCAAGTGTTCAATAACATTCAAAAATATGGAAACACAACTGCGGCTTCAATTCCAATTGCTTTAACTGAAGCTTGGGAACAAGGAAAAATAAAATCAGGAGATACTGTTGTTTTAGCTGCTTTTGGAAGTGGTTTTACTTGGGCTAGCGCTATAATTAAATGGTAATTATACTATTTTTTCAATATAGGAAATAGCGAAATTTTTATCCTTTTGAATTTGAGATTTTAATAAATCTATTGAAGTGAATTTTTGTTCATCACGAATTCTTTCAATCACAGAAACAGTAATTTCTGTATCATAAATATCAGAATCAAAATCTAAAAAGTGAACTTCAATTGATAAATCCTCCCCATTTACAGTTGGATTTAATCCAATATTCATTATCCCAAAAACCGTTTTTTCTTGTAAAATGCTTTTCACAATATAAACGCCAATCTTCGGAATTAACTTGTAATTTTCTTTAATTTTTAAATTAGCAGTTGGAAATCCGATGGTTCGTCCTAATTGTTTACCTTGAATTATTTTTCCAGATAACAAATAATCGTAACCTAGAAATTCATTGGCAACAGCCATATTCCCATTTGTAATAGCGACTCTAATTTTAGTAGAACTCACAGAAACAGAGTCTATTTCTTGGGCAGAAATTTGTTCAACCTCAAAACCATATTTTTCGCCAAACTCAATTAAATTTTCAATATTTGCAGCTCTATTTTTACCAAATCGATGATCGTAGCCAATGATAATCTTTTGAACATTAAATAAATCTACCAAAATTGTTTTCACAAATTCCTCCGCAGATAAATTGGAGAATTCCTTGTCAAAAGGATGAATTACTAGATTATCCAAACCCATTTTTTCAAGCAAACTACTTTTTTCATTAATAGTGTTTAATAGTTTGATAGAAGAAGTTTCGTGTAAAACCATTCTTGGATGCGGAAAGAAAGTAAGAATCAAACTCTCAGAATCAGAACTTTTAGATTCTTGAATCAGTTTTTCAATTATTTTTTGATGGCCAATATGAACCCCATCAAAAGTTCCAATAGTAACTATTGTTTTTTTGTTAGAATTAAATTCGCTAATTGAAGAAAAAATTTTCAAGATTTAGTTTTAATTTTTCTGCAAATTTAAAGGATTAAATTGTATTTTTTATGTTAATATTCCAATCAATTTTCATATTTTCCGAGAAAATTTAAAAGTTAATTATATGGAATTTTATTTATTTTATTTCAAAATTTCATATATTTGATGGCAATTTTTTTTGCAAAAACTAAAACTCTCAAAAAATGAATAAAAAATTACTTATCTCTTGTGCTTTTCTGTTTTTATCCTTTATAGGCTTCTCACAGTCAGGAAAATCATGGAGTCCTGTAACCAAATCAAGTGTTACTTCTGTCGCAAAATCTACAAAAAGAGTTTCTTTTCCTCAAGAATTTTTACTTTTTCAATTTAATGAAATTTCATTTAAAAATAATTTAAATTCAGCCCCAACGGTTACTTCAAATGCAAAATCTGCGGGAGCAATTGTTATGTTGCCAAATAGTAATGGAGATCTAGAACGTTTTGAAATTTTTGAATCCTCGAATTTTTCTCCCGAGCTTCAAGCTCAATTTCCTAATATTAGAGCTTATGCAGGAGTAGGAATTGATGATAAGTATGCACAAGTTAGATTAAGCTCTGATCCAAACGGAATTCAAGCAATGATTTTCAGAACTGATAAAGAAAACGAATTTATAGAACCGTATTCTCAAGATAGAAAAGTTTATGCTGTATTTAAGTCCTCTAGAGATAAAAGCAAACTTGGTTTTACATGTTTTACTGACGACCAACCTCTTATTTTAACTGCTCAACAAAAAATTGATGCGTCAACTAATATGAAATCAAGTGCTGGCCAATACAAAACATTGCGTTTGGCGTTATCTTGCAATGGTGAATATGCTACATTTTTTGGAGGAACAGCTGCCGGAGCACTTGCTGGAATGAATGCTACTATGACAAGGGTAAATGGTGTTTTTGAAAAGGAATTAGCCGTACACATGAATCTAATTGCCAATCAAGCGGCAATTATTTTTACCGACGCTGCAACTGATCCCTATTCTGATGTTGCCTTTGATGCATCGGGAAATCCTGATGTTTCAGCATGGAATGGAGAATTACAAGCTACATTAAATTCGATAATTACTGATGCTAATTACGATATCGGTCATATGTTTGGTGCTTCTGGTGGTGGAGGAAGTGCAGGATGTATTGGTTGTGTTTGTGTAGCTGGTCTAAAGGGAAGTGGAAAAACGTCACCTTCAGATGCCATTCCTCAAGGAGATTCTTTCGATATTGATTTTGTAGCCCACGAAATGGGACATCAATTAGGAGGAAATCATACGTTTTCTCATACTGCCGAAAATAACGCAGTAAACGTGGAGCCAGGATCTGGTTCGACAATTATGGGTTATGCTGGTATTACTGGATCTACAGATGTTCAGGCACATTCTGACGATTATTTTTCTTTTGCAAGTATCAATCAAATTCAAACTAATTTAGCCTCAAAAACTTGTCCAGTTACGACAGATATTACTCATGGAACTCCAGTAATGAGTGCGGGTTCTGATTATACGATTCCTTATGGTACCCCGTTTAAATTAGTGGGATCAGGTACCGATTCTGGAAATCCAGTGATATCTTATTGCTGGGAGCAAAGTGACGATGCCACTACGGTATCTTCTGCTTCGAGTTTTCCTTCAGGAACTAAAACTAATGGACCAAATTATAGATCTCTAAGACCCGTTTCAGTCCCTTACAGATATTTTCCTGCTTTACAAACAGTTTTAGGAAATTTAATTTCTACAACCTGGGAAACAACTTCTACAGTGGCAAGAACATTGAATTTTACTTTGACAGGAAGAGATAACGTTATTGCTGGCGGACAAACAGGTCAAGATGCAACGGTAATAACCGTAAATAGAACAGTTGGTCCGTTTGATGTTACTTCGCAAGCGGCTGCTGGAATAAGTTGGGCTCAAGGTTCAACACAAACTATAACTTGGACGGTTAATAATACAAATACTTTAGTAGGATCTTCAACAGTTGACATTTTATTATCTACTGATGGAGGATTAAACTTCGCAACAACATTAGCTTCTGGAGTGCAAAATAATGGAGCTGCCACTATAACCGTTCCAAATATTGCAGCTCCATTTTGTAGAGTAATGGTAAAACCCACAGGCAATGTATTTTATGATATTAATCCTGTAGTTTTTTCAATTGGATATGATTGTTTCGGGTTTACAGTAACTCCTAACTTAGCAATATCAGATGGAACAGCAGCAAATGTAAGTGGGGCAATTGCCTCAAGCACATTTAATTACGTTCCTAACGTTACAATAAATAATTTAAAATTAAGATTTAGCACAAACCATACTTGGATTGGGGATTTGTTATTGAAATTGAAACATCCGGATGGTACATCGGTAACCTTTTGGAGTAGAGGATGTAATAATCCACAAAATTCAGGTATTAATGCTACTTTTTTTGATGGTGCACCAATTGCAGTTTGCGGAAGCCCTACAACTGGATCTATTCAGCCTGCCACCTATACAGCAAATGCCGCTACCCCGACTTCTTTTGCAGTATTTAATGGTAAAACATCAAATGGCACATGGACTTTAACAGCTCAAGATATGTACAATGGTGATACAGGAAGTATAGTTTCGTGGGGAGTAGATTTTGGATGTACATTAGAAACCCAAAATTTCGGTTTAGAGAATTTTTCTATTTTTCCAAATCCTAATAATGGTTCTTTTAATGTTCAATTTGATTCGTCTTCCAATAACGATATTGCAATTTCTGTTCACGACATGAGAGGTAGATTGATTTTGAATAATTCTTACAATAACACTGGATTGATCTCGCAAAACGTTAAATTGGATAACATTCAAGCTGGAGTTTATCTGGTAACTGTTCAAGACGGTGATAAAAAAGTAGTTAAGAGAATTGTTGTAGAATAACTTTTTAAACAACATAATTTAAAAAAGAGACTGTTAACGCAGTCTCTTTTTTGTTTAAATCATTTAAATATTCAATTATTAGACTTCTATTAATTAATTTAATCGGAATTAATTAGGGAATTATTATTCATTTATGAAAGTAATTAACATTCCATTTCAATCGATTTTATATTTAAAATTGTAAAATATTTAATGATACTAATAAAATACCTCAATTGTGCTTTATGCT
>CALPLL020000018.1 GCA_943324395.2 Rhizobium sp. Q54 | reverse complement strand
TTCCCTGGAAGTTATAGTATCCAAGCCAGACGTGGGTTCATCATATAAAATAATTTCAGGCTTAATAATTAATGCTCTTGCTAAACCAATCCTTTTTTTCATTCCTCCAGATAATTCTGAGGGCATTTTATGAATAACGTCCAGCAACCCAACATCCAATAATGCTTCATTAATTGCAGTTTCTATTTCTTTTTCAGATAATTCCTTATCGTGGTGTTTCAAGGTAAATTCTAAATTTTGTCTAATAGTCATTGAGTCGTATAAAGCACCGTTTTGGAATAAAAAGCCTATTTTCATTCTCACTTTATTTAATTCGGCATAATGAAGTTGAGTAATATCCGTTCCAAATACTAAGATTTCACCACTATCGACTTTAGTTAAACCAACAATACATTTAATAGTTACTGATTTTCCAGAACCAGATTTGCCCAAAATAACTAAATTCTCCCCTTTAAAAACAGTTAAATTTAAACCTCTAAGTACTTTATTCTCATCAAATGATTTGTGTACATTTTTAAATTCAATAATTGCATTATTTTCCTTTTTTTTATCCATTTTTTAGAATAATAAATCTGTAATTTGAACAGCAATCATATCAATAATAAAGATGGTGAGCGATGCGGAAACAACAGCTGAATTGGCAGCTTTACCCACACTTTCTGTTCCATTAGTTGCATTAAATCCTTTATAACAACCAATGACTCCGATAAAAAATCCGAAGAAAATTGTTTTTATTGTTGCTGGAACAATATCTAAAAATTGTACCGTTTCAAATGATTGGGAGAAATATCGAAATAAATTAACATCCGTGTGCATATTCATACCTATAAAACCGCCCAATACTCCTACAAAATCAGCATAAAAAACCAATAAAGGAATCATTAAAGTAGTTGCTAATATCCTAGTGACAACCAAATAACTATAAGGATTTATTGCCGAAACTTCCATTGCATCTATTTGTTCGGTAACTTTCATTGAGCCTAATTCAGCGCCAATTCCAGATGCAATTTTACCGGCACAAATTAACGCGGTAATTACCGGTGCGATTTCTCTTATTAATGACAATGAAACCATTTTTGGAATCCATGATTCGGCACCAAATCTTGCCATTTCTGGTCGGGATTGAATGGTCAAAACCAAACCCATTATAAATCCAGTAATTGCAACTAACGGAAGTGATTTATAACCAATAAAATAACATTGACGTATCAATTCCTTGCCCTCAAAACTTGATTTGAAAATTTCTTTAAAAAATCGCATGGCAAATACTGTTGTATTCCCAATTTCATTAAAAGTACTTTTTATATAAATTTCCATCTTAAATTGGTTAATTGTACTATTTTCTGAATACCAATAATGGTGTTGTAGCGTCAAAAATCATGTCATTAGTTTTACTAGCTAAAAAAACACGGTTGAACCAATTTCTATTTTGTTTGGTAAAAGTTATTAAAAGTGATTGCTTTGAATTAACAACGTATTTTTGAATATGATTGTTAAGTGAATACAATGAATCCAATTCCTTTAAATAAAATTGTACTTTTTCAGTTTGATATTTTGAAATAAGTTTACCCCACTTGGTTTTTTTTTCTTTTAAAACTACTAAATAATCAAAATGAACAATATTGGTTACAGCTTTGATGGTAACAGTAAAATCGAGGACTTTTTTAATTTCAATATTAAAATTGTCAAAGTCGGATGCAAAACAAACATTCGTTATTGGTTTTGATTTGTAATTACTTGGAATGATAAATATAGGAATTGGACAAAAAGTAATCAATTCAGAAGCCGTTGAGCCTATAATTTGAATTAATTTTCCTTGTCCTAAAGTGCTTACACAAAGATAATCAGCATGAATTTGTTTGCCATATTCTATTATTTTATTACTTGGATTTATCCCAACTTGGCAAACACAGCTGTAGTTAGGATTTTGGATTTTACTTTTTTTGAAAACATCATTAATAAATTGCTCTAACTTTTTTTGATTTCCTTTCAATTCCTTCAATTCATATTGATCATAATAGTCTTGATCCCAAATATAAGGTCGAAAAATGGCTACAACATGATAAAAAATAAGTTCATAATCGGATTGATTCGCTAATTGAATTGCGAAGTGAATTCCTTTTTTAGAATTGGGTGAAAAATCGGTAGTTACGAGCAATTTTTTCATATTATTATGATTATTAATTTACTCAGTAAAATTCGTTTCTTCGAAAATAATTATGTTATATAACTTTTTATATTAGTTATAGGATTCCTATGTTTAATTGCTAAAAATTTCTTTTTCTAATTGTTTATCCATAGTATACAAATCGTCTCTAAAATTAATCTCACCAGAATTACCAATCCAAGCGGTAAAATATACGATATATACCGGAAGAGTTGGTTTATTTGATATGCTTATTGTTTTCTTGCTTTCTATACCAGTTTGCAAATTATCAAAACTCCAGTTCCGGTTATTTCTAAGGATATAAAGTGCCAATTTCATAGGATTCTCAACTCGAATACAACCATGACTAAAATCTCTTTTAGATTCATTAAAAATATTTCTAGATGGGGTGTCGTGCAAATAAATGCTGAAATTATTGGGAAATATAAATTTCATTTTCCCGAGTGCATTATCATCCCCCGGTTTTTGACGAATTGAATACGGAATTGAGTTGGAATATTTGTTCCAATTTACTGATGAAGGATCAATTATAGTTTTTCCTGATAGTAATTCCATATTATTTTTAGCTAAATAATTAGAATTTCGTTTTAGTTTGGGTAACATTTCTTTTCGTACAATACTTGTTGGAACATTCCAATAAGGATTTAGAATAATCTGCGAGATATTACCCTTAAAAATACTTGTTCTAGTAACTTCTTTTCCAACGATAACTTTAAAATCCATTACTTTTATTTTCTTTTCAAAGACATGCAATTTAAATTCTGGAATATTAATCAATAGAAAATCATCTTCAACCTCATCTGGAAACCATCTTAAACGTTCCATATTTATCATGATCTGTTTTATACGAAATGAAACTGGCACATTCATTTCTTTGACAATTGAGGCTCCTAAAATACCTTGATTATTTAGTCCCATTCGAGTTTGAATTCTAGAAACTGCTTTAACTAATGAATCGGTAAAAAGTATCGTTTTATCATTGTAATTCAAATCACCCGAAAGAACTAAATATTTTTTTACATTTAATAAACAAGAATCTTTTTCGGCAATTGAAAGTGATTTTTTTGACAAAATTATTTTGGGAAAACCACCATTTTTTTCAATTTCTCGATAGTTTATTAGTTTTTGCTTTAGAGCAATGTAGTATTTATTTGAAGGCTCCCAAGAATTATCACCCCTATAAGAAACTACTAATGAATCCAACAAAATTTGATAATCTATCTTATTTTTCGGTATAAACCAATCTAAATTTTTGGGATTCCCATAAATTCCAGTAAAAACCTTTTTAGAATACTTGAAAAAGGTAGTTGTCAGTAGGATTTCTAATTCTGTTATTCGACTTTCGTTAATTTTCGATTCTGCTTTATCGTTTTGAATTTTAGAAATTAAATCATCAACTCTGCTATTAATCATACTATTATCAAGATAATTGTCATGATAATTATTCAGCTGATTTTGAAAATTAGTCACTGTGGTTGTCATTCCATCTTTATTAAACCAGGCGTATTGATAACTCCGATTTTTATAGAATAAATTCACCTCATCAGTAATGGATTTATTCTCAGGAAATGATTTGAAAAAATTAATAATTTCAGTCTCATTTAAAGTTAAATCCGAATAAGTAATTTTAGATATTATGCTAGAATTTATAATAGCAGCATTTTCTGTTTTTTTAGAATTATTACATCCTAAAAGTAGATTTCCTGTAATAAAAAATATTATAATTGATTTTTTCATAAATAGTTTTCTTGGGCTTTAAAATTTTCGAATTTTCCAATAATGCAACGGGTATATATTTAAATTTAAGCAACAATCCATTTTCTTTGGTCGCCCCGGGATATACTAGAAAGTGTGTGATTTTTTATTAAGAATTAAAATTTGGCCAAACTATTTAGCCGAGTTAAGTTTGTATATTTAGAATATTGATTCGAATTTTTATTGGAATATTTTTCAATTGTTAATCTAGCCATTAAATAGCTCACCGACGATTCTGCACCTTGATTCAAATTAACATAAGTGTCTTCTATACCGTCATAACAACCGCCAGTACAAGGGTTATATATAATTTGATTTAAATGATTATTACCTAAAAACCAACTAAATGCAGTTTTCATATAATTTAAATAATCTTCATTGCCAAATGCATCATAGAATTTACTTAATGTAATCAGGGTGTAAGCAACATCTATAGGCTGCTCCCCACCCTTATTCTCAGTATTCATTTCTTCCCCATAATGCAACCAGCCCTTATTTGAAATCACATTAATATTGTTTTCATTTATTATTTTTGATAATAAAAATGCAAATGATTCTTGAGCGATTTCTTTATAAATTGTTTCATCCGTAATCGTCCAAGCACATAAAATTGCCTCTGATAAAATACTATTAGCATAAGTTAAATATCCTTCAAACCATTGCCATTCAGCTTCAGCATGGTGCTTATACATTTGAACCATTTTATCTGCCATTAGTTTTATATTTAATTTATTTTCAACTGACGGGCAAGATAAATTTCTGTAATACAGTCCTTTAATTATAAATGCCATGGCCCTTGTAGAATGAATATTATTGCTATTATTCAAAAATTTATCAATTATTTTATTTGCTTTTAAAACTAATTTTGGAGGCAAAATAGCGCTGTTCGAAATTAAAAACCCCAAAGCCCAAATGGCTCTACCATTGGAATCCTCCAAATTTGTTTCATAATTTTGCTCTGTAAATAACTTGTTATCATCTACATAATTCAAAAAATAATTATTCTTTTGAAAACAATATTTAATAAATTTTAGATATTTTCTAATGTATTTTAAATCGCTTTTATCGCGAGTTAATTCATAATGTTGACACATAGCAATCAAAGCACGAGCATTATCATCGAGGGTGTAACCTGAATTAATATCCGGTTGGTTAATTATTGAAAATTGAATCATTCCAAATGAAGTGGTCATTTTTCGAATGTGTTTTAAATTAATTTCAGGAATTTTATAATTTAGTAAAATACTGTTTTCACTAATGTTTTCAAACAATTTTGCATGGGCAATTGCTGAATTTTCCCAAGCTGTGGGTGCCATTTTATGAAGACCGTTTAAGCTTATTTTTTTCATTAATTTATTATTGTCAAATAATTTATTGACCTCTTCAGCCAATTGAAATGGATTTTCAAAATCAATAACAACTCCGTTTCCATCATTCAAAACTTCGCATGCATGCGGAATTGGTGTAGAAATTATCGGACAACCACAGCTTATTGCATAGGAAAATGTTCCGCTTACCGCTTGATTCGGATCTTTAGAAGTAAACAAATAAATATCTGTTAGTTGCAAGTATTCCAATAGTTGATCCAGTGGCAGATATTCATTTATGAATCGGACATTTTTTTGCAAATGCAAAGATTCAATTTTACTTTCTAATAGTTCACGATAGTGTTCTCCTTCATGCTTTACAACGGAAGGATGTGTTTTCCCGATAATTAGAAACACAACTTTAGGATTTTTAAGAATAATTAAAGGCAAAGCATCCAATGTAGTTTCAATTGATTTCCCAGCGCTTAAAAGTCCAAAAGTTGAAAGCACTTTTTTATTCGATAAATTATATTTCTTTTTTAATGTCTCTTTTGAAATGTGTTCAACTAAGTGTGTCCCGTGTGGAATTACCGAAATTTTGTCCTTATTTACTTGGTAGTCATTTTCCAGAATTGTAGATGAGGAATTGGTCATAACAATTATACCATCGGCAACTTTAGCAATTTCTTGAACATTTTGTTGCAAATTTATATCTGGTCTTGGCAAAACCGTATGGAAAACAACCAAAACTGATTTTTCCAATTGGCTTAAAAACTGTAACAATTTGGCTTCGTTATTTCTAAATAAGCCAAACTCATGCTGAATCAATACAATGTGAATGTTATCGTTCTCGTTGATTTCTTTGGATAAATCTGATAATGAAGTTGGTGAATTGGCATCCAAAAAATAATCTATAGAATCGGAATATCTAGGTTTTTGATTTTCGTTATCTAAAGCACAAATTTTTACATCAAACGATTTATCAAACTGATTATCAAGCGATTTCATCAAATCCTGAGTATAGGTCGCAATTCCACATTCTCGTGGTGGAAAAGTAGATATTACCAATACTTCAGGAAGTTTGTTTGATTTAATCACTATTTTTTTCTTTGATCTAAAATCCTCTTTTATCAATTTTTCAATTGTGATTTGGTGGCTATTATTTTTCATTTTTTACAAGATTTAATTTTAATTCACTTAATAATTCTGATAATTTCATTGATGCACAAGCAATATGTTCATCTGCGGCACCATAATAAATAAATAGTGAGTCTCCATTGACGATAGCGCCTGTTGGAAAGCAAACATTATTCACTACACCGTTCAATTTCCACTCCAACTCAGGTCCAAATAAAGGATAAGGCAATCGGGCAATTTCTTGATTTGGGTTATCTAGGTCCAAAATACATGCGCAAGCACTGTATACATATCCATTTACGGTGTCGTGAACTCCATGGTAAATTAGCAACCAACCCATTTCAGTTTCTATTGGAGGACATCCACCACCAACATAACTAACTTCATGTTCGTATTTTGGAGAAATCAATATTGAATCACAGAATTGAAGAAAAAAATTATCCCAAAAAGTATGCGTCAATTCGCTCAAATCATAAATCGAAACTATTTGAATATCAGGCTTTATTCTGTGTAAAAAGTAAAATTTACCATTAATTTTCCTTGGAAATAGTATTACATTTTTATCCCAAAGCAATACCTTTTTACCCAATTTTTTCGGAACGATGTATTTCCCATTAAAACGAAAATACTTCTCGTTCAGTTCGCCTTGGGTTTCAGCTAAATGCTTGAATTCATCATAGGAATATTGCGGTACAATTAAACCTCGTTTTTCCCAAGTGACTAAATCCCTGGAAGTTGCTAAAGCTCCCATCGCATTCAAACCATCATTTGCAGTGTAGGTTAAATAATAAACATCTTCAATTTTTACAATTCTTGGATCCTCAACACCTTGTTTTTCATATTCAAATTGAGGGTAAATAAGCGGTAAATCCAAGCGCGTTTTTACAACCTGATTACTATCTAATGTACAATAACCAACTGTTGAATAATTTCCTTTTCCAACTGCTCTATAAAACAAGTGTATCATCCCAGCTTCCATGAAAACTCCGGGATTTAAAACGCCTTCTTTTTCAAAACCAAGATCTCTTTTTTCAAGAATAATTCCCTCTTTTTTTATCTCTAACATTGTTTTATTTTTTAACTACAAATCCTTCAGAAAGCATTTTTTTGTATATTAATTTCGAAATATCACTGGTCATATTTACCACTCCATCAGGATTGAAAGATTTAGTAATTCCTGACCAAATTATTTTATCCTCTTTGATCGAATAAACCACAGTTTCAACAATGAATGTTTTATTCATTGAATAATATCCTGGTGTGCTGTATGAAATCAAACCTTGTTGGTAATGGCAACAAAAATTTTGATAGTAATTTGGATATAAATTGTGTTGCTCAGGAATGAATACTTTTTCTTTATCAACATCAATTAATCGCATGGTAATGGCTCCATCAAAACCATCCGCTTTTATTTTATTTCGAAATTTATCTTCGTCGATTTTATTGAAGTTATCATTTAAATATTTGTAGGAAACAATGCCTTTACCATTAAGATAATTCAACAATTCGTCTTCTACTTTTCGTCTGTTAGTTTCGTTTTTCAATAAGGCAACCACTAGGATTTTATTCCATTCTCCAGTGTAAAGTTGTTTATTAGGTTCTCTCCAACTGTTGGTAATTTTTGTAGAATTACAAGAGGTAAAAATGGTAATCACTAAAATAACAAATAGTAAATTTTTCATAATGGTTGGCATTAATTGTTTTGTTCTAAGTAATCTATGAATAAAAAAGCCCATTCAAATTGGAATGAGCCTTTTACTAACTAACCTACTTTTATTTCTTTTTTGGGTAGTAATTTCGTTTGTTCATTCTTTGGGATACTGAGTTTTAGAATCCCATCATTGTATTTTGCATCAATTTTTTCAGGATTTGCATTTTTTGGAAGCGTAAATGATCTCGAAAAGGAATTGTACGAGAACTCTCTTCTGGTAAAATTGTGATTTTCTTCTATTATTTCACTATCTCTATTGGCGCTAATGGTCAGTACATTTTCATCAATATCAATTTTGAAATCCTTTTTAGAAAATCCAGGTGAAGCAAATTCTATATTAAATTCATGCTTATTCTCCTTAATATTTACTGCTGGAAGGGTGTGTTTTAATTTTCTTTCCAACCATTTGTTATTGAAGAAATTGTCATCTGTGAAAAAATTGTCCAATCCAAATGGAACTAAATTCTCGTTTGTTTTAATTAGTGTCATAATTGTTGATTTTATTGTTTAAATTAGTTTTATTTCTATGGTAAAGGTCTTGAAATAAGAACATTTTCATTTTATAGAATTACTAACAATAATTACATTATTTACATATTAAATCATAGAAAATTATTTAGTTTTTCCATCGCCGAGCAGCAACGACAAGGCTTTTAATTTATCGCTTCGATCGGCAATCAACTTCAAAATACTGGTGTAAGGAATAAATAAAATCATGCCCGCGGTTCCCCAATAAAATTCTCCAAGGAAAATCACAACAATTATTACAAGCGTGTTAATTTTAAGTCGGTTTCCCACTGCCATTGGAAAAATTATATAGGCTTCAAGGGTTTGCACTATTGTAAATACAACTATTACTCCTATTGGATACCAAATAGAATTGAAGGTGATCCACGAAACTACAATTGGGAGAATGGAAGAAATTATTATACCAACATAAGGAATGAAAGTTAAAATTGAGGCAATAAATCCAAATAAAAAGGCGTGAGGAACTCCAATTATATACAATCCGATGCTATTTAAAAGTCCAACAATTAAATAAACCATCAACATTCCTTTGATGAAATTATAATATTCATGAATGGTTTGAATTAGGATTTCATGAATGGAGTGGGTTTTATTGGTTGGAAATAATTGGTAAACAACATTGACTAAAATAGTTCTGTAAAATAGAATTAAAGCCGATAATAACGGCAATAAAATTGCATTAAGTCCGGTTTCAAAAAAGGAAAATGCTACCGTTTTTACTATTGGAAATACAGATAAATTACTTAATGAATTATTAATGTACTTTAATTGACTTGCTGAATTAAACCCAAAATTAATTTCAATGTATTTTGCTAATTGGTTAGCCGTTTCTGTAATCTTTAAATTGATTGAAAGCCATTCATTAGAGATTAACTTAATTTGTAAAAACAATAATAATAGTATTCCAATAAATAGTAAAGACAAAATCAGTAAGGGAATTAATATTGCAAAAACACGGCTTAATCCTTTATTTTCTAACCATTTACAAATAGGATACAGAATAAAACTAATCAATAATGAAAAACTAAAAGGTATAAAAAACGTTCTTCCGAAATACAGGATTACAGAAACCAATACAATTATTTGAAGCGATTTAAGAGGATTTGACATTGCACTTTCTTTCATTATACTGTTGCTTTAATGTTATTTTTTTGAGCATTTATTCTTTTATATAATTTAACCAATTCAAACCAAATTACCGATAAAGTTCCAACTCCAATACTGAAAGCCAACTGAGAAATTGTAAGTTGTTCAAACTCGAAAAAGCGTCTTATTGGTGGGATAAATAAAATCAAACTTAGTATTAAAACTGTTATGCTAATTATGATTCCAACAAGGTTGTTTTTATAACTTAAAGTGGTAATTATCGAATAAAAGAAAGACCGATTTAACAACGTCAAAAATATATTAGAGGTTACTAATCCCGTAAAAACCATTGTTCTGGTTAACGCTTCAGATGCACCATTTTGAACTGCAAATTGATATATAATTAAAACTCCAACAGTAATCATCATTCCTTGCATAACGCTTTGAAACATTTCGGCATTGGTGAAAAATGATTTTGTGAAAGGTTTGGGTTTTTGATTCATTGTGTTCTTTTCAATTGGTTCATTTTCATAAACGATTGAACAAGTTGGATCCATGATCAATTCCAAAAAAGCGATGTGAATAGGCGAAAAAATACTTGGATAAACCCAGCCCATCGCTAGGGGAATAAAGACAATTAAAATAATTGGGATATGAATTGAAATTACAAATTGAATGGCTTTTTTGATATTATTATAAATGCGCCTTCCCATAGCCACTGCATCAACCATCGTTGATAAATCGTCGTTTACAAGTATTAATGATGCCGTTTGTTTTGCAATTTCTGTACCCCTTGCCCCCATTGCTATTCCAATATGTGCTGATTTTAAGGCGGGGCCATCGTTTACCCCATCGCCAATCATAGCTACTATTTCTCCATTTGATTTTAATGCATTTATAATTTTAAGTTTGGCTTCAGGGAACATTCTTGTGAAAATTTGTTTTTCTTTAACTGCTTTTTTAAGCTCTTTGGAGTTAAGTTTCATTAATTCCTCGCCAGTAATCATGTGCTCAAATCCCTTAAAACCAATTTGTTTTGCCAATGAAATTGTAGTCAATCCGTAATCACCTGTAATAATTTTTACATTAATTCCGGCTTTATAAAAATCTTGTAATACCTTAATAATTTTATTTTTTGGAGGATCATAAAAGGAAACTAATCCAATAAAATTAAAATCGAAATCTTCTTGATTTTTAGGAAATTCATTACCCTCAAAATTAGCTCTTGCAACACCTAAAACCCGGAAACCCTCTGATGTAGTATCAATTATAGCCTTCTCAATAGATTGCTTTTCTTTAGCAGTTAATTTACATAATTTCATCAAACCTTCTGGAGCCCCTTTTGCAACAATAATTTGATTCCCTTGTTTGTTTTTGAAAACATGAGTCATAAATGGAGGAATACCCCCTAATGGATATTCGTGTATCAATTTATATTGAGGTCTTTCGTCCTTTGAAAATACTTTTGAATACGCTTGATGAAGCGCAATTTCCATAGGATCAAAAGGAATTGGTTCACTAGCAAACATGGAAAGTCGGATTAACTCCTTTTCATCATCAGAATCTATGGCTTCAATATTTTTTAAAACTTGAGTTTTAAGTGAAAATATTTTAGCCAAAATCATCTTATTTTGGGTTATGGTTCCTGTTTTATCAATGCAAATTACGGTAGCACTTCCAAGAGTTTCAACTGTTTTGGTTTGCTTCACGATAATTCCTTTTTTCATCATTCGCCAGGAACCTAGCGCCATGAAAGTAGTAAAAGCAACAGGAATTTCTTGAGGCAAAACACTTAAAGCAAGAGTTAATGCTTTTAATAAACTGTCAATTATGTTGTACGATTTAAAGTAATTTAAAGCTAATACTAATAAAAAAACAACAAAGCCTAACAGAGCCATCTTCTTTACAAAACTATTTAATTTTAATTCCAAGGCTGTTTTTTCCTCGGGAATTGCTTCAATACTTTTTCCGATAATTCCTAATTTAGTTTTAGTCCCAATTGCTGAAATAGTAGCTATCGCCAATCCACTTATAACTGAAGTACCTTGAAATATTTCATTTTTTTTCTTGGTTTTATCTTTGTGAACTGAAAACGATTCACCTGTTAAAATAGCCTCATTTACTGTGAAATCATTTGAATAAGAAATAATTGCATCAGCACATACAGAAGTTCCTTCTTCAACCATAAGGCTATCTCCAAGAACTAATTCTTCACTATTTACCTCAGAAATTTTACCATTTCTAATTACTTTACATTTAGGTTGGGTGTAATTTCTTAATTTTTCTAACGCATTTTTACTTCGAGTATCTTGATAAAGGGAAATTAGGGAAACAAATAGAATTGCAAAAAGTAAAAACACCGCATCGGCAGTTTTTCCGGTAATAAAATAAATTGTCGAAGAAACCAATAACAAAACAATTATTAATGGTTCTTGAATAAGGTTTTTTAATGATTCTATAAAAAAATTAGGCTTTTTATATTCAGAAATATTGCTTCCATATTTTTGTCGGGAGAGAATTACATCTTCGTGGGATAACCCTTTAATATTAAAGTTTTTTATTGACATTTCTAATTTTATTTAAAATAGTTACATCAACAAAAGTGATTCATAAAAGCTGTTACCTTTTTATATTTTAAAATAATTTAATTATATAATTCATAGCTAAAGTTGCACTTAAAAAGCTACATTTTATTCATGTACCAATTCAATTCATTTTCCATTTTTTTATATTTAAAAATAGCCTTAATGATTTTTTGAAGACGTACAAAAGCCGTTTCGCTTTTAACAACATAATCAAACGCTTTGTGGTGAATGCAACTTACAGCAACTTCAATTTTATCTTGAGCCGAGACCATAATAACAGGAATATCACTATTTATTTTTTTAATAATATCTAATGTTTTAATTCCGTTCATGGCATTTTTTTCAATACTATTCAAATGATAATCAAGAATTACAATGTCTGGGGTATTATGAATTTCTTCTACACAGAGTTCACCAGTTGCAAAGGTTACCACTTCATAGATTGGGTTTTCTCGAAATTGAATAACTAATGATTTTAAAAACAAATCATCATCATCAACAATAAATACTTTAATTTTTTTAGGGTTTTGCACAGTTTATTTCTTTAAATTTTTAAGTTCAGTTTTAAGTTCTATTATTGCTTGGTTACAAGTGTTTTCTAATTTCAATACCCAATTTTTTAATTGAGGTGAGGTGATATTACTTTCAATTTTTTTTGCTAATTCTAAATATTTATCGTCAATTCCAACTATTGAAAAGGAAGGTAATAATTTGTGAATAGTTGATTTTAAAGTCTCAAAATCCTTTTGGATATAACTTTCGGATATTGTACTAATTAGTAATGGTGTTTGTTTAAGGTACAGATTTATCATTTCAATTTTCAATTTAGAATTTGATTTGGTAATCATATTTAAATAAGTCATATCTATAAATTGATAGGCGTTTTTTTGACTTTCTTCAATTTTAGGAGTAGTAATTATTGATTTACTTTTCTTTAATAGACTAATGATTTTGTTAAATAATTTTCTATCATCTATAGGTTTAGCAATAAAATCATTCATGCCAAATGTTTTACATTTTTCTAAATCAACGGTAGTAACATCAGCAGTTAGCGCTATTATTGGAGTATTTAATTTCAATACATTTCTGATATAATCAGTAGCTTGAAACCCATTCATAACTGGCATTTGAATGTCCATAAGTATAATATCATAATGATTATTTTCTAAGGATTCAATAGCTATTTTTCCATTTGCAACAATATCACAATCAAATCCAAAATCATCCAAAAGTGTTTTCATCAGCAATTGATTTAATTCTACATCCTCAACAACCAAAACCTTAGTTCCATTAATATTATAATCTACCAATTCAACTGCATCAATATCCAAAACTATTGCCCCATGTGCTTTATCAAATTGTAAAATAAAACTAAAAACCGAACCTTTATTTTCTTCACTTTGAACACTAATGCTCCCGCCTTGCGCCTCAACTAGTTGTTTTACAATAGCCAAGCCCAATCCAGTACCTCCATAAATTCTTGAAGTTTGGCTATGTGCTTGTTGTAAATTTTCAAATATAGATTCAATATTATTTTTTTCAATACCAATTCCTGTATCGGCAACTGAAAATTCTATAGTTATAGTATCCTCGTTTTTCGATAACTTTTGTACTCCAATTGTTATGCTGCCTTCACTAGTAAATTTAATCGCATTACTCACTAAATTGATTATAATTTGATGCAACCGAATCGCATCTCCCATGATAACTTCTGGGATACTGTAATCGTAATTGACATTTAATTTTAGGTTCTTCTCAAGAATTTTGGTTTCAAATAGATGCAACATCGTTTTTATAGAAACCGATAACTTAAATGGTGTTTTTTCAAAAATTAATTTTCCGGCATCAACCTTAGCTAAATCAAGAATATCATTAATTAATACGATTAAGGTATCGCCACTGGTTTTAATTGCTGTTAAATATTCTTTTTGTTTTTTGGTTAATTCGGTGTTCAATATCACTTTGGTAAAACCAATAATCGCATTCATTGGGGTTCTAATTTCGTGACTCATATTTGACAAAAATTGCTGTTTTGACTTTACGGCATTTTCAGATTTAATTATCGCTTCCTTGAGCTCTTTTTCTATACTTTTTTGAGCACTTACATCACGAATTGAAGCACATATTAATAAACCCTCATCAGTTTCTAAATTACTGAGACTTATTTCAACTGGAAACTCGGTTTGATTTTTATGTTTTGCAAATAATTCCATCCCATTTCCCATCTTTCTAATTTTGGGATTTAACATGTAATTAATCCTTAATTTCTGGTGCGATTTTTTAAATCGAGCTGGCATCAATAGCTCTATACTTTTTCCAATTAATTCAAAATTAGCATAGCCAAAAAGTACTTCTGTTTGTGAATTAACATATTTTATTTTACCAATTCTATTTATTAATAAAATGGCATCAGGCACCGATTCTAGAAAACTTTGGAATATGAAATCTGTATTTTTTTGTTGCAGCAGTTTTTCCATAATCGTTAGGCGTTTACTAGATTTGGATTTATTCGATTACCGTTTAGATTTTTAAAATGAGAAGGCGATAACCCCGTTACTTTTTTGAACTGCGTTGATAAATGTGCTACACTGCTATAATTCATTTTATAAGCAATTTCAGTAATGGTTAAATCACTATAAATCATCATTTCCTTAATTTTTTCAACTTTGTGATTGATTATGTAATGTTCAATTGTAATTCCTTGAACTTCAGAAAATAGGTTAGCTAAATAGGTATAATTATGGTTCAGTTTTTCACTTAAATAACATGAAAAATTAACTTTAATGTTCTCTTCAGTATGTAGAATTAAATTAATAATGATTGATTTTATTTTTTCAATTAAGATTGATTTTTTGTCATCCATAATTTCTAATCCACATTCTAATAGTTTATAATTTAAAATTTCTCTTTGTTCTGTAGATATGTTTTCCATAATTTCAACTTCC
>CALPLL020000017.1 GCA_943324395.2 Rhizobium sp. Q54 | reverse complement strand
AACTTCGTAATTACATTTTCAACTTTATTTTTATTTAGAGTATTTATTAAAATTATTTTTGAAAATATTTCTGCGAATGAAAAAAATACAGACTTCCTTAATGCGGTTGTTTATGGTGCAGATGCAAACGCTATTTCTGTAGTTACTGCATTAGAATCCGAAAAAACAAAAAGGTTTAAAATTGTTGGATTTTTAGATAAAAGAAATTCAGACTCCTCAAAAAGGATTCTTAATATTCCAATATTAAATTCAAAAAAGAAAGTGTCAGTTGTATTAAGATCAGCTAATGCACAAGTACTAATTTTATCCGATAATACACTTTCAAATACAGAAAAATTAAAAATTGTTGAAGATTGTTTAGAGTCTAATATCAAAGTATACAATTCTGGAGCAATTTCTGATTGGGAAAATCAAGAAGCAATTTCAAAAAAAATTATTGAATTTAAAATTGAGGACCTATTAGGAAGAACTACCATTTCATTAGATCAGGAGCCTATTTCAAATCAAATACAGAATAAAACAATTTTAATAACTGGAGCTGCAGGTTCAATAGGGAGTGAATTAGCAAAACAAATTATCGCATTTAAACCAGCCGAAATTATTATTTTAGATCAAGCTGAAACTCCACTTCATTTTCTAAGTTCAGAAATTAAAATTAGTACAATTATTTCCGATGTTAGAAATAAAGAAACTTCAAGAGCGGTTTTCAAGAATAATAAACCAGAAATGGTTTACCACGCAGCAGCATACAAACATGTTCCAATGATGGAAGAAAATCCATCTCAAGCAATTTTTACTAATGTACTTGGCACAATGAATACTGCAGATTTGGCCATTGAATATGGAGTAGAGAATTTTGTATTTATTTCTACTGATAAAGCGGTTAATCCAAGTAATGTAATGGGAGCTAGTAAGAGAATTGCTGAAAGATATATTCAAGGTTTAAGTTTGAACTCTAAAAATGGTATTAACCAAGTTAGATTTATCACTACTCGCTTTGGAAATGTATTAGGGTCTAATGGTTCAGTAGTGCCTTTATTTACTGAGCAAATTCAAAATGGCGGGCCTATAACAATTACTCATCCTGATGTAATTCGTTATTTTATGACAATCCCTGAAGCATGTCAATTAGTTATAGAGGCCGGCGCAATGGGAAATGGCGGAGAAATTTTTATTTTTGATATGGGTGAACCTGTTAAAATAATTGATCTTGCTAGAAAAATGATTCTTTTAGCGGGTTTAGTGCCTGAAAGAGATATAAAAATAAAAACTATTGGATTACGACCGGGTGAAAAGTTATATGAAGAATTATTAAATGACAATTCTAAAACAGTTCCAACTCACAATAGTAAAATTATGATTGCAAATGATACCTGTACCGATTATGATTTGTTGTTTACTAAAGTTGAAGAATTGATTACCTTTGCTAATGGTAACAATAACAATCAATTGGTTGCTAAAATGAAAGAAATAGTTCCTGAATTTGTTAGTATGAATTCTCAATATAATCAATTAGATAATTAAAATAAAACACGATAAAATGAAATTTAAATTAAGTAAGTTACTTCTATTAATAGTTGCTTTTACATTGCTTTTTTCTTCTTGTGCATCAAAAAAAGACATAATTATGTTTAGTGATATGAAAGAAGGAGTTGAAAGTAATGTTGCCTATTCTCTTCCCAAAATTCAAGTAAATGATATTCTAGATGTAAAGATTTCTACTTTAAATCCAGAAACGGCAATCCCTTATAATTCAGTTCTTTCAACTAGTGGTCCTGTTCCTTCAATTGAATTAATGAAACTACAAGGTCATCTAGTCAACACAGAAGGTAAAATTGCGTTACCAATTTTAGGTGAAATTGCTGCAAGCGGAAAAACAACTTCTGAATTAGAAAAAAATATCATTTCTGTTCTTGAAAATAATGGACATTTAAAAAACCCATCAGTAAGTGTTAGAATATTGAATGCTAAGGTTACTATATTAGGGGAAGTAAAAATGCCTGGAACTTATAACTTTAGTGAACAATCTATTACTTTACCTCAAGCAATAGGATATGCTGGTGATGTAACCATTGAGGCTAATAGAAAAGAAGTGTGGCTTATTAGAGAAGAAGAGGGAAAAAGAAAATCCCATAAATTGGATTTAACCAAATCAGATTGGTTTAATTCAAACTATTATAATATAAAACAAAATGATATTATTTATGTATATCCTAACAACGTGAGAGTAAAAAGCGCCGGTTTTATTGGTAATACTACAACGGTACTATCTGTATTCTCAATTTTATTAACCACATTTGTTTTGTTAACCCGATAATTAATAATGGAAAATTTTAATAAAAATTCAGGAATAGAGGAAATTAATATTAAAGATATTTTATTTAAATATCTTGATTATTGGAAATGGTTTTTGGTAGGTATTATTTTGTCTTTATTTGTAGCGTATACCTATATTCGATATAAAAATGAAATTTTTCAAACTACAGCCAAGATAAAAATATTAGACAATTCCAAAGGGGGTATGAAATTACCGAGTGATGTGGCTGCACTTTTCTCCAATTCCAAAGTAAATCTTGACAATGAAATTGAAGTAATAAAATCACATCGTTTATTAGAATTAGTAGCCAGAAATTTAAATTTAGGCACCACCTATTATTCTGTTGGGAATATTAAAACATCAGAATTATGGAAAAACAAACCATTCAGGGTGATTTGGTTGGATGTTAAAGACAGTATTTATGAAAGAAGTAACTCTTTAGAAATTGCTTTACAACCTAACGGCTATAAATTGATTTCAAAAGTTAAAAGTTCTGATATATTATATAAATATGGACAAAAAAATAAAATTAATGGTCAAGAGTTTATTTTACAATTAGAAGAAAATATATCAGTTTACAATAATGGAAATGATCATTTTAAAGTAAGTCGGACTCCACTTTCAATAGTTGTTCAAGGATTATCTAATTCTATTCAACTAGCCAGTACAGCAAAGCAAAGTGAAGTATTGTCATTGGAATTAACAGGAGAAAATAAAGATAAATCAGAAGCAATAATAAATGAAATAATTGATAAATTTAATCAAGATGGTGTAACTGATAGACAATTAGTATCTCAAAGAACTATTGATTTTGTTAATGAACGATTTGTAAATTTAAGTGGTGAATTAGATTCAATTGAAAATAAAAAAAAATTATTTAAAACTGAAAATAACTTAAGCTACTTACTAGAAGACGCTAAAATTGCAGTATCTAAAAAAAACCTTACAGAAGGAGATTATTATGCCTTAGAAACACAAATTGCTTTAGCTAAATTATTAGAAGATACTTTGAAAAAAGACGGGCCTTTTGAACTTTTACCTTCAAATATTGGTATTGAAAACGCAAATATTAATTCTTTAATTTCAGATTATAATAAAGTAGTTCTGGATAGAGGTAAATTATTAGTAAGTGCCGGCTTAAAAAATCCATTAGTATTAGAATATTCCGATAAAATAATAGAGCTAAAACAAAATGTATTGGCTTCAATTAAAGTTCTTCAAAGACAATTGGCTGTTACTATACAAAACGTAAAATCATTAAAACAAGAAAATTCGAGTACTTTTAGTAGTATCCCTACAAAAGAAAAAATATTAAGATCAATTGAACGTCAGCAAAATATTAAAGAAACTCTTTATTTATTTTTATTACAAAAACGTGAAGAAGCTTCTGTTGCTAAAGCAATTACCACACCTTCTATAAAAGTGGTCGATTATGCTATGACTAATTTTACTCCTATAGCTCCAAAAAAATCTACCATTTATTTTTCTGCTTTAGTAATTGGATTTTTAATTCCTTTTGGAATAATTTACGTTATCTTTTTGTTGGATACTAAAATACATACTCGACTTGATTTTGATAGATTATCCCCAAATATTCCTGTTGTAGCCGAAATACCTTTTATCAATGAAGATCAAAGAATTATTACTAAAAATGATAGATCAGTATTAGCAGAATCATTTAGAATTTTACGTACCAATATTAATTATTTAATTCCACATAAAAAAGAAGGTGAATGTCCAGTAATTTATACTTGTTCTTCGATTAAAGGGGAGGGTAAAACTTTTGTTTCGTTAAATTTAGCATTAACCCTATCTTCCTTGGATAAAAAGGTGCTTTTAGTAGGTGCTGATCTAAGAAACCCACAATTGCATAAGTATCTTAAAATAAATAAAAACCGTATTGGTTTATCCAATTATTTATATGACCCTACCACCGATTGGAAGAATTTGATTAACGAAAAAGTGTTTAATAATGAATTCATGAGTATTATTTTCGCAGGTGTTGTTCCCCCTAATCCAGCCGAATTATTATCAAATGGAAGATTTGAAGAGTTATTAAATATTTTGAAAAAAGACTATGATTATATTGTAGTTGATACTGCGCCAACTATTTTAGTTACCGATACTTTATTAATATCTCAATTTGCAGACCTTACAGTTTATGTTACTCGAGCAGATCACACAGACAAGAAATTGCTTACCTATTCTAAAGGACTTAAAGAACAAGATAAATTGGTAAATATGTCCTATGTAATTAATAATGTGGGTGGCGAAAAAGGATATGGTTATGGATATAAATACAGCTATGGATACACTTATGGATATAATTACGGTTACGGTTATGGCTATGGTGAAGAAATGGATGAAGGAAATAAATCAGGTGTTAGTAAACTAATTGGTTGGTTTAGAAAATAGTTTACCTAACGTTGATTTAATTTAAAATTCTCTATTTGTTATTCATAGAAAGAATTTCTCTCTATAGCAGATTGAAGTTGAGTTTCCGACTTTACTATTATTTTATTTTCAAATGCTCCAATATGTTTCATGTGATGAACATCGGAGCCTACAAAATCGATATAATTTTCTTTTAATAAAAAATCTGCGGCAATAGCAACTTTAGACCCATAGTAGCCAACGCTCGACAATAAATTCATTTGAAATTTCACATCAAGCTCCTTTAAAGTGGTATACATTTTAGTATTTTGATGATAAAACAAATAGCGCTCTGGATGCGCTAATAATACTTGATATCCTTTTAGTTGAATTTCAAAAATAATTTCTTTTAAAGCCAATGGAGGATTCATGTAGGACATTTCAATTAGAACTATGTTGTTCTTTAGTGTCAATAAAGGTTCCGAATGCAATCGATCTAGAAACGCCTCATTAATCATGTATTCTGATGCAGCATGATGCAGCATTGATTGATACGGCTCTTCTAAATTAATTTTAGTGGTATGAAAAGTATCTTTAATTCCATCTGCAGTATTGTCCCAAATTTCAGGAAGTGTATGCGGAGTTGCGATACATTTTGAAAAACCAATATTTCGCAAACCATCCAATAATTTAGTTGTTTGAGAAACATCTGTAGCTCCATCATCAATACCAGGCAAAATATGGGAATGGATATCAATACATCCTTGAGGAATTAAATCAGATAGTTTTGGTTTAGATTTAAATAGTGAAAACACGTTATTATTTTTTACAAATATACAGTTTATACCCATAAATTAGATTCATTAATAATGTAATTTCAATTTATGAAAACATTCTAACTTACTTTAATAAATAAACAATTTTAGTACATTTGTAAAATGGAATTTTCTTCAAAACTATTAGAAGCAGCAGTGAATGAAATGGCTCAATTGCCAGGAATTGGTAAGAGAACGGCTTTGAGATTAGTTTTACATTTGTTAAAACAGCCTAAAGAACAAACGGTCTTTTTATCAAATGCGCTAACTACTTTTAGGGAAGAAATAAAATATTGCGAAAGTTGTCACACCATTTCAGATATTGCTTTATGTGAAATATGTTCCAATGTCAAAAGAAACCACCAGCTAATTTGTGTTGTTGAAGACGTTCGCGATGTGATGGCAATTGAAAATACAGGACAATATAGAGGAATATATCATGTTCTTGGAGGAAAAATATCTCCAATGGACGGAATTGGTCCAAGTCAGTTGAAAATCAATTCCTTAATTGAAAAAGTAAATTCTGGTAAAGTAGAAGAATTAATATTTGCGTTAAGCTCAACAATGGAAGGAGATACGACTAATTTCTATATTTACAAACAAATTAAAGATAGCAATATTGTTACTTCCACTATCGCAAGAGGAATATCGGTAGGTGATGAGTTAGAATATGCGGATGAGGTTACATTAGGTAGAAGTATTTTACAGAGAATTCCCTTTGAAAATACTTTTAAAAATAATTAAAATTATAATAAATTAAATGGAAATTACTAAAATTTGTTGCATTGGTGCTGGATATGTTGGAGGCCCAACCATGGCAATTATTGCACAAAAATGTCCGAATATTAAAGTTACAGTTGTTGATTTAAATGAAGATCGTATTGCAGCTTGGAATGATCCAAATGTTGAAAATATTCCAATTTACGAACCTGGACTGAGTGCAATTGTTGGCGAAGCTAGAAATAGAAATTTGTTTTTTTCAACTGATGTTGATACAGCTATTGACGAAGCCGAAATGATTTTTATCTCAGTTAATACCCCTACAAAAACTTATGGAGCAGGAAAGGGAATGGCTTCAGATTTAAAGTATATAGAACTTTGCGCTAGGCAAATAGCTAAAATAGCTAAAAACGATAAAATAGTTGTTGAAAAATCGACACTCCCAGTTAGAACTGCAGAAGCAATAAAAAGTATTTTAGACAATACAGGAAATGGGGTAAAATTTCAAATATTATCCAATCCAGAATTTTTAGCCGAAGGAACTGCAGTTGCAGATTTACTCAATCCAGATAGAGTATTAATTGGTGGAGATCCTTCAGTAGAAGGTAAAATTGCGATTCAAAAATTAGTAGATATATATTCGAAATGGGTACCAAAACAGCAAATATTAACAACCAATTTATGGTCTTCAGAATTGTCAAAGTTAGCTGCAAATGCATTTTTGGCTCAACGAATTTCATCCATAAATGCAATGTCTGAATTGTGTGAAAAAACAGGTGCCAATGTCAATGAAGTTTCTAAAGCGATTGGAATGGATAGTAGAATTGGACCAAAATTTTTAAAAGCATCGGTAGGTTTTGGTGGGTCTTGCTTTCAAAAAGACATTTTAAATTTAGTTTACATTGCTAAATCATTTGGATTAAATGAAGTTGCGGACTATTGGGAGCAAGTAATCATATTAAACGATCATCAAAAAAACAGATTCGCAAAAAGTATAATAACCACACTTTATAATACTATTTCAGGTAAGAAAATTGCATTCTTAGGCTGGGCATTTAAAAAAGACACCAACGATACTAGAGAGTCAGCAGCTATTTATGTAGCTGATTATTTATTAAAAGAAGAGGCTAATATTGCTGTTTTTGACCCTAAAGTTTCTGAAAATAAAATTTTAGCTGATCTAGATTATTTAGAATCTAGAAAGCCTGAATTAAATCGAAAAGGAATTTCAGTATTTGAGGATTCTTATTCTGCTTGTAAAAATGCTCATGCTATAGCAATTCTAACAGAGTGGGACGAATTTAACACGTACGATTGGCATAAAATTTACGATAATATGCAAAAACCAGCTTTTATATTTGACGGGAGAAATATCCTAGATCGCAAAAAAATGACTGATATTGGCTTTGTATATAAGTGTATTGGAAGTTAAATAAAATAATTAATAATGAAAAAAATTTTAATTACCGGCGGTGCTGGTTTTATTGGTTCGCATGTAGTAAGGAGATTTGTAAATAAATATCCTAATTATCATATCTATAATCTTGATACATTAACCTATGCAGGAAATTTAGAGAATATTGCTGATATTGAAAATAATGAAAACTACACTTTTGTAAAAGGAGACATTGTAGATGAACAATTTATCTCAACATTATTTGAAAATCATCAATTTGATGGCGTTTTGCATCTTGCAGCAGAATCTCATGTTGATCGTTCTATTGAAGATCCGTTATCATTTGTGAAAACCAATGTTATAGGAACTATGAATTTGCTTAATGCAGCCAAAAAACAGTGGAAAGGAAATGAAGAAGGGAAAAGGTTTTATCACATAAGTACTGATGAAGTTTATGGAAGTTTAGGTGCAGAAGGTTTATTCACGGAGACAACTTCTTATGATCCCAATTCTCCCTATTCAGCTTCCAAAGCAAGTTCGGATCATTTTGTACGTGCCTATGGCGAAACTTATGGATTACCATATGTAATTACAAATTGCTCAAATAACTATGGACCAAATCATTTTCCAGAAAAATTAATTCCACTTTTTATTAATAATATTATCAATAATAAACCACTTCCAGTTTATGGTGATGGTAAATATACCCGTGATTGGTTATTTGTTGAAGATCACGCGGTGGCAATTGATTTAGTTTTCCATGAAGGAAAAAATCATGAAACCTATAATATTGGAGGATTTAATGAATGGCAAAACATTGATTTAGTAAAATTGCTTTGTCAAATAATGGATAGTAAATTACAACGCAAACCTGGAACTTCAGCAGAACTTATTACTTACGTAAAAGACCGTCCGGGGCATGATTTAAGATATGCAATTGATGCCTCGAAAATCAATAAAGAATTAGGTTGGAAGCCTTCTGTTACTTTCGAACAAGGTTTGGAGCGAACTGTAAATTGGTATCTAAATAATGAGCTCTGGCTCAAAAACGTTACTTCTGGCGAATATGCCAATTATTATAAAAAACAGTATTCTTAGAATACTGTTTTTTTTTATCTTCTATTTATTAATATTAGTTGAACTAGCCTAATTCCACTGATAACAATAAATGGAGCTACAATACCTAAATAGGGCTTGTTTATTAAAATTAGAATATAAAACAATAAACAGATTAAGGTGAAAATACTAGAATATAAAATCCATTTTTTATTGTTTTTAATTTCAAATAAAACTATGGCAAACAATCCTGGATTAAACAATAAAATATTGTAATTATTGACTAATTCTTTATGCAATGAGTAAAATCCAGCAAAAATAAAGAACAATCCCAACGTTCCCAAAAACAAGAAATATGATTTGTAAATAAAGGATTTGTTTAAAAAGATAATAATAACAAAGATCAAACAGAAAGCGTAAAAATTATTCCACCACGAAAATGGAATTTCCGGTTTTTCCACATCTATAATTTTTTTATTTTCTTTACAGATAGGATAATTACCGACCTTTAAATTTTTGATATTATCATAAAGTTCGGAAGGTAAAAACAGTTGTTCACTTTTTAAATCTACTTTGGATCCAAAAATAATACTTGTGCCAAGTTGTGCATAAAAATGGTTGTTAAAATAGGGGTAAAGTATTTTTCTACACGTTGAAGCATCACCGTTATTGACTCCAATAATGTTCTTGCCAATAATTTTATTTAACGTATTAATAACCATTGTAGTGCAATTTTTATCAATAAATTTATAAGTGTAAAATCGCTCCTCTGATTGTAAAGAAGTGTTTAAATAATCAAAAAGGGCTTGTTTTTTATCTTGAGAGAGGTTTAAAACTTGCTCGTCAATACTCCTTTTTTCGTATAAATATTCTTGAAAAAACTCTTCAAAAGTACAGCTGGTTTCAAGATATTGTAAATCCCCTTTTACAAATTTCAAGTAGAAATTAGGGGTGCTAAAATCAAATGTTCCGTAATTGTATACTTCGTCAATAAAGTTAGTTGTATCTTTTATTCTAATAGCGGTATGACCAAATAACGAGTATATTTCCGAGCCCGTACCACAGGTTAAAATACTTACTTCGGCATTATTTGAAAGGGATATTCCCTGACTATTTACCCTATTTGTAAATAACGATAATAATAAAATAAATACTACAGTAAATTTCCTATTGCACATTTTTAAAATAATTATTGTCCAAAAATACTTAAATCTACTTTTACAGAGAAAATGTTCGAATACAAAGCCGCACTTTGATCTCCTAGATCGGTCAAAGCATAGTCAATTTGGATACCTTTATACTTAAATCCTAGACCTATATTCGGTTGAAATCCTACCTTTTTTGTGTTATCAATTTGGACTATTTTTTGAAAATTTCCAACTCCAGCGCGAACAAAAACTAAATCAGTGTATCCATATTCAAAACCTAAAGCAGGATCAATACTCAAACTATTAGTAGAAAAAATATCATTAGTTCTTACAAAACTCATATTTAAATTGGTTGCAGCCAAAAGACTTGTATCATTGTGAAATTCAAATTTTTTTGACAATCCTAATTGGGCTTTTGGTAAAGTAATTTCAGTATTTTCAGGTAACGCTTGATTTTGGCCACTCACAGCATCTTTGATTGTATTGTACTCCGTTTCGTTAATTGTCCATACATTATAAGTAGTCGAAATGTCTCTTAGCATTAGTCCAAATTTCCAATCGTTTCTTTCAAATTGCAATCCAACATCAAATCCAAATCCCCAAGAATTTGCAAATTTTCCAATAATTCTTCTAATTACTTTTGAATTTACACCATATTGAAGCCCCGATAATTTTAATTTTCGAGCATAGGAAAAAGTGACACCATAATCTGCAACTGAAAACAAACTGATTCTGTTATAATCAACATTTCCTTGAATATCAATTAATTGAGTAGTATTCATAATATTATCAACACCAAATCGAATAACCGAAAATCCCCAGGCGCTTTCTTCATCAATTGGAGTTGCATAGGCCGCATAATCGTATTGGGCAATGTTTGCAAAATAACTTGCATGCATTAAAGAAACTTGTTTTCCCTCTAATCCTATTAATCCTGCTGGGTTCCAATAACCAGAATTCACATCATTAGTGCTTGAAGTAACCGCATTCGACATTCCTAAAGCGGCAGCGTCAACGCCAATATTCATAAATTCATTGGAGTATTTCCTTGCTGTTTGAGCAAAATTTATTGTCGTTGCAACCAGTAATAATAAGATGAAATTATTTTTCAAATGGGCTTTATTTATAACAACAAAAGGAGTTGAAATTTTCATCAAAAATATACATTTTTAACGATTACCAATCTCTGTTTTTAATTTAGTTAAAAATTCTATTCTAAAAACGTATTTGACTATAACTTATTGTATTAAATTTGCTTTCTTTGTTACTTTAAATAGACACCAATGAACATAAAAAAACACACTCCAAATACAATCACACTGCTTAATCTATTATGTGGTTGCATTGCTTTGGTTTTTACAAGTGAATCTAATTTTGAAATGGCTTTCTTTTTTGTTTGCCTAGGAATTTTCTTTGACTTTTTTGATGGTTTTTTTGCACGATTATTCAATGTTTCCAGTCCATTAGGATTACAATTGGATTCATTAGCAGATATGGTAACTAGTGGAGTAGTGCCCGGTTTTGTGATGTTTAAAATGTTGTCAAACGCTGTAGATTCAGATCCTTCATTGACATATTTACCCTATTTTGGTTTTATAATCACTTTAGGCTCTTGCTATCGATTGGCTAATTTTAATATTGATACACGTCAAACAGATTCATTTATTGGTTTGCCAACACCAGCAAACGCTATATTTATTTTGAGCTTGCCTCTAATTTTAAAGAATTCAGATTCTTTGGTTTTACTTGAAATGTTAACAAATCAGTGGATTTTGCTATTAGTTTCAATAATTAGCACTGTTATATTAAATGCTGAAATTCCATTATTTGCATTAAAAATCAAAAAATTCAATTTGAAAGATAATTCGCTACAACTATTCTTTTTATTGATTTCAATACTATTATTGGTATTCTTAAAATTTTCTGGAATCGCTTTGATAATTGTCTTTTACGTTCTTTTATCTATTATTGCAAATAAATTTAAAGTAAATAAATCCTAATAAAAAAGCCCTTAATTAAGGGCTTTTTTTATATTAAAATTCTAATTTCTTTTTTCGTAATTCGAAATTTTGACCGAGGTAAACTCTTCTTACCATTTCATCTTCAACTAATTCCTCAGGAGTTCCTGCTTTTAAAATTCCACCCTCAAACATCAAATAGGTTTTGTCAGTAATGGCCAATGTTTCTTGTACATTATGATCGGTAATCAAAATCCCGATATTTTTATTTTTTAATTGAGCTACAATTCTCTGAATGTCCTCAACAGCAACTGGATCAACTCCAGCAAATGGCTCATCTAATAAAATAAATTTCGGATCGGTTGCCAAACATCTAGCAATTTCTGTTCTTCTTCGTTCTCCCCCAGATAGTAAATCTCCCCGATTAGTTCGAATATGATTAAGGCTAAATTCTTCAATTAAACTCTCCATTTTTGCCTCTTGTTCCGCTTTTGTATGATTGGTCAATTGCAAAACACTCAAAATATTATCCTCAACACTAAGCTTTCTAAAAATGGAAGCTTCTTGTGCTAAATATCCAATCCCTTGTTGCGCTCTTTTATACATTGGAAAATCAGTCATGTTCATATCATCAAGGTAGATATTTCCAGAATTTGGTTTCACTAAACCTACAATCATATAGAATGAAGTTGTTTTTCCAGCACCATTAGGTCCTAAAAGCCCAACAATTTCACCTTGGTTTACTTCTACAGAAATCCCTTTTACAACACTTCTTCCTTTATAGGTTTTTACTAAATTCTCCGCTCTTAATATCATTTTATTTAGTTATTTGAGTTTAAGTAACTTTATAATCACAAATTAACGAATTACAAAATTACCGATTCACCACATTAACATTTATTTAGTTTTGGCTACTTCTTCTGGTCTTCTAATGCTTCCCAAAATTCATAGGCTCTTCGCAAATGTGGAATTACAATTGTACCGCCCACTAAAGTAGCAATTCCCATTGTTTCCATCATTTCTTCTTTGGTTACACCCAAGTTATAACTAGTTTCAAGATGGTATTTTACACAATCATCGCATCTTAAAACTGTGGATGCAACTAGTCCTAAAAGTTCTTTAGTTTTTACATCTAAAGCACCTTCAGCATAAGCATTGGTATCTAAATTAAATATTCTCTTTACGATTTTGTTATTGTCTGCCAATAACTTTTCGTTCATTTTTGATCTATAATCGTTGAATTCAGATAGGATATCAGACATTTTCTTTTAATTTATTTTTATGTACAAATACGGATATAAAGATACTTGCCTCATAGATTAATAACATTGGTATGGCAACAATAATTTGGCTAACAACATCTGGAGGAGTTACAATTGCAGCAATTAATAATACAATTACAACGGAATATTTTCTATATTTTCTTAAAAAGGTTGGAGTTACCAAGCCCAATTTTGTAAGGAAATAAATGATAATTGGCAGTTCAAAAAACAATCCGCTAGCAATAACAGACGTTTTCATCATTCCAATATAGGAGTCAATAGTAAATTGGTTTTGAACCATTTTACTTACTGAAAATGTGGCGCAAAAATTTATGGACATTGGAATAATAACGTAATATCCGAAAATCACTCCTAGAAAAAATAATAATGAGGCTACAAATATAAAACCCTTCACATTTTTTCTTTCTTTTTCATATAAAGCTGGACTTATAAACTTCCAAAATTCCCATAAAATATAAGGAAAAGCGAGTATAAATCCTGCAGTTATACAGGTCCAAATAAACATATTTACTTGTCCTTCCATATCGGTATTCTGAATAATAAAAGGCAATTCGGTAATACAAATACTGTCTGCAAATCCTAATTGGTGAGATAAATCACAAAAATAGGTGTAGGTAAAAAAATCAGGGCTTGTAGGAGCAAAGATTATGGTGTCGAAAATAAAATCACTAAAAAAATAGGTAACAATCGCCATAATTATTACAGCAGAAGTGCTTCTAACTAGTAACCATCTTAATTCCTCAAGGTGATCTAAAAACGACATTTCATTCAATGCTTTTTTTGCCATTATACAATTCCCTCTTTAAGTATGTCATGCAAATGTAATACACCCTTGTACTCGCCATGTTCAGTAACTACCAATTGTGTAATCGAGAAATCTTCCAAAATATTTAAGGCATCTGTTACCATTGATGATAATTGAATTGTTTTTGGATTTTTAGTCATAATGTCTTTTGCAGTTAAGTGAGCAAAGGTATCATTATTATTAAGCATTCTTCGAATATCACCGTCAGTAATTATACCAATCACTTTATTATTTTCAATCACCGCTGTTACCCCTAATCGCTTTTCTGAAATCTCAAAAATCACCTTTTTGATATTCGTTTCAGGAGTAACCACAGGTTTGTGACTTTGATCAAGCATATCACCTACGCGAAGTAATAATTTTTTTCCTAATGCACCTCCAGGATGGTATTTAGCAAAATCTTGAGCTTTAAATTCTCTCAATTCCATTAAACAAACTGCCAGCGCATCACCCATAACCAATTGGGCAGTTGTGCTATTAGTGGGAGCTAAATTATTAGGACAAGATTCATTTTCAACGGTTGTGTCTAGAATATAATCGGCTCCTTTTGCTAAAAATGAAGTCGTATTTCCAGTAATTGCAATTAGGGAATTTCCAAAATGCTTTAAAATAGGAACTAAAACTTTAATTTCTGGACTATTGCCACTTTTTGATATACAAATCACAACATCATCTGGTTGAACCATACCTAAATCACCATGAATTGCCTCTGAAGCATGTAAAAAAAGCGACGGTGTGCCAGTTGAATTCATCGATGCAACAATTTTTTGAGCAATAATTGCACTTTTGCCAATGCCTGTAACCACTAATCTACCTTTTGAATTATAGATAATTTCTACCGCTTTAGAAAAGTCATCTGTAAGTAAATCAGCAAGTTTCGCAATAGATTTACTCTCGGATTCGATTGTTTTTCTGGCAATCTCTAAAATATTTTTGTTTGTTTTCAAAACAGATTTTTATAAAGTTTGTATTTAATAAAGATATTCGTATCTTTATGAACCACAAATTTATGTAAAATACTATTAACTAAGAATGAAATCTAACGAAATTGACATTCATAAGGAATTAAAAAAATATTTTGGTTTTAACCAGTTCAAAGGTTTACAAGAACAAGTTATTAGAAGTCTTATAGCGGGTAAAAACACATTTGTAATTATGCCTACCGGTGGAGGTAAATCTCTTTGCTATCAGTTACCAGCATTAATGAAGGAGGGAACCGCAATTATTGTATCTCCATTAATCGCTTTAATGAAAAACCAAGTTGACGCGATTCGTAGTTTATCTTCAGAAAATGGTATTGCTCACGTTTTAAACTCTTCTTTAAATAAAACAGAAATTAATCAAGTTAAAAAAGACATTACCTCCGGATTAACAAAATTACTTTATGTAGCCCCTGAATCTTTAGCGAAAGAAGAGTATTT
>CALPLL020000016.1 GCA_943324395.2 Rhizobium sp. Q54 | reverse complement strand
TCTGGGATAAATATTCCAGAAGCTGTTTTTGTTTCTGCCGCTACAGGTTCAATTAGAACTCGATCTGAAAGAGGTTTGATGTTTAAACTCATAATAATATATTTTAATTGTTTATTGAAATTTTATGAAATTGTATTTTCAGAAATTGTGCCAATGTGTTAATTATGACAATTTTACCTAAAAAAAATGCCAGCATTGACAGGCTGGCATTTAATATTTTGAAAAAATAATTATTTTTTTGCTGGAACTGCAGGCGTTGGAGCAGATTGTGCTGGCGCAGCTGGAGTTGCAGGTGTAGCAGCTGCAGGTGCTGCTTTTTGTGTTGTATCTATAATTTTAGAATCAGAATCACCGAATGAATCTGTAAAACTTAGGTAAGAGAATAATACTAATGCAGTTAGAATCATCGCTAAAATCCATGTGCTTTTATCTAAAAAGTCAGTAGTTTTTTGAACTCCACCCATCATTTGCGATCCTCCTAATGAAGAAGACAATCCACCACCTTTAGGGTTTTGAACCATAATTACTACAATTAGTAAAAAACATACTATTGTTATTAATACTAAAAAAATTGAAAATGTACTCATTGTTATTTATTATTTTGTTGTAAAATCTTAATGTCCGAAATACGGTTTGCAAAGAAACTACTTTTTTCTGGATATTTCAAAATTAATATTTCATAAGCTTGTATTGCTTTGTCATATTTATTTTGTTCTAAATATACTCTCGCTAAGGTTTCAGTCATTAAATACGGACTATTCTCTGAACTTGACTCTAATTTAAAGCTAGGTTCTGTATCTTTTTTTATTGGTGGAATTTTAGGATTCGCCTCAATAAACTTGTCAATTAACTCTAATTTTTTCTGTTTTTCAGGGTCAATCGAACTAGTTTTTTCTTCTTTCGGAGATGTATTTTCTCTAACAATTGGGTGAATTTTAGATAATTGTAACCATTCTTCAAATGAATATTTCTCAGTTAAAGAAAAAACTAATGGCTTTCCAATGTTCAATTTTTCTTCAATTGATGAATCGGAATTAGTGTCTTCAGATGGAGATGCCTCTTTTATAGAAGTCAAAATAGATTGCTCTAATGAATTTTCTCGTGAACCAATTTTCTCCTCCTTAAAAATTAACTCCGTTGCATCTACATCAATTTCATTTATTTCAGCTAATTTTTGTTCGTACAAATTTTTATCGATTCTAGTAAAAGTATCAGAAATGATAAAGTCGAATAAAATAGTCCGATCGGTAGTGTGAGCTGCTGTGCTTTTTAATTCATAATTATAACGAAAACTCTCTTCATTGTACAAGCCTTTCAATCGCAATGCTCTCGCACTTTGAAAATAGGGAAACTCCGCAACTATTTTTTCCAATGACGAAGTTTGCTTGTCATTAATAGCGTTTGGGTTGTTTATTAAAGTTAAGTATTCAGTTATGTTCATTTGAAATAATCAGTTGATTACCATTTAGCTAACGATTCATTAAAAATATCTTGAGTGATTCTTTCAAAAATAAAATCTAAATTTTCATTCAGTACTGAACCAACTAACTGATTTGCACCATCATAATCATTATAAAAAGAGAATCTTTTTTCAAAATTGTCAGCTTCTTTATTTTTGTTTATAAATCTAACATTTACCGTAATTGACAATCTGTTTTGTGCAGTTCTTTGATCGGCAGTAGCTGTCATCGGGCTTATTCTGTAATCTACAATCTCACCTTCATAAACTAAATCTCCATTTGAACTAGTTAAATTCAGGTTAGTTTGATTTTGAATTAAATTTTGTAATCGTTGAGTGAAAATCCTTTCAATACCTGGCTCAATCAATGGGGCATTATTTTGAAAATAATTCACTTGAAATGATTTTGCGTCAATTTTTCCTGTTCCAGTAAAATTATATACTGAACAACTACTGAAGGTAAACAGTAACAAAATTGCGAATAGGAAGTTTATTTTTTTCATTTTCATTTTAAATTCCAAAGATATTCAAAAATAATTGACATTTAACAATTACCATTTTAAAGATCAAATTGCTTTATTTTTCGGTATAAGGTTCTTTCAGAAATCCCCAATTCATCTGCCGCAGCTTTTCTTTTGCCTTTATTTTTTTCTAATGATTTTTTGATCATTTCAATTTCTTTTTGTTCTAAACGTAGCACTTCTTCTTCAACATCTTCAACAGTTTCTGCCAATAGATAATTGTCTTCATGATCTTTAAATTCTGCAATTTCAACTTTTTTATTGACAGGAATTATCGCTAATTCTTCTTGTTCTTCAAATTCAATTTCATTATCACTTTCTTTGGTGCCGTATATTTTTTGAATCAAATGTTGGTTGGTTTCTTGAACTTTCGAAGCACCATTTTTTAGTAATTCTAAAGTCAGTTTTTTCAAATCGTGTAAATCACTTTTCATGTCAAAAAGTACTTTGTACAAAATTTCTCTTTCATCTCTAAAATCACTTTTATTCTTTTTATCTTTTATAACCGAAGGCAAATTAGTGCTTTCATCTGGTAAATAAGATTGCAATGTAGCGGCAGAAATTTCACGATTGGTTTCTAAAACTGATATTTGTTCCGCTACATTTCGTAATTGTCGGATATTTCCACTCCATCGAAATTGCAATAATGCTTGAACCGCAAAATCATCTAGTTTTATCGCCGGCATCTTATATTTATGAGCAAAATCAGACGCAAATTTTCTAAATAATAGGTGAATATCCTCTTTTCGCTCGCGTAATGGGGGTAACGAAATATCAACCGTACTCAATCTATAGTACAAATCTTCTCTGAATTTTCCTTTATCTATTGCGTCAAACAAATTAACATTGGTGGCAGCCACAATTCTCACATTTGTTTTTTGAACCTGCGAAGAACCAACTTTAATAAACTCCCCATTTTCCAAAACACGCAACAATCTAACTTGTGTTGTCAGTGGCAATTCGCCCACTTCGTCAAGAAAAATAGTTCCTCCATCGGCTACTTCAAAATAACCTTCTCGAGTTCCTGTTGCTCCCGTAAATGATCCTTTTTCGTGGCCAAAAAGCTCACTGTCAATAGTCCCTTCAGGAATAGCACCGCAGTTTACGGCAATATATTTCCCGTGTTTTCTATGAGAAAGTGAGTGTATAATTTTTGGAATATTTTCTTTTCCAACACCACTTTCTCCTGTTACCAATACTGAAATATCAGTTGGTGCAACTTGAATCGCTTTTTCAATTGCGCGGTTTAGCTTTGGGTCATTCCCAATAATTCCAAACCGTTGTTTTGTTGATTGAATTGTTTCCATTTTATTTAATTGATAATTAATAATTAACAATGAACAATTAATTCTTCTTATTTTGAGATTATCAATTATCCATTATTAATTATCCATTTTTTTTAATTCATTTCACTTAATCCAACTGCTTTGCCTTTCAAAGTCCCACTCGTACAACTTAGAATTTTCACATTTACAAAATCCCCAATTTTATAATTCTCTTTTGGGAAAACCACCGTTATACTTTGTGAATTTCTTCCCGAAAATTCGCTGTCCGATTTTTTTGAAACCTTTTCAATCAAAACTTCTACCGTTTTTCCTATAAATTCTTCACTTCGAAACCAAGCGTGTTTTTGCTGTAAATCCACAATTTCTTGCAATCTTCGAGCTTTTATTTCTTCCGAAACATCGTCTTCCATTTTGCGTCCAGCCAATGTTCCCGGGCGTTCAGAATACGAATACATATATCCGAAATTGTATTTTACATATTCCATCAAACTCAAAGTGTCCTGATGATCTTGCTCCGTTTCTGTTGGAAAACCAGCAATCATATCCTGAGAAATCGAACAATCTGGAATTATAGTTCTAATCTTGTCAATCAAACTCATGTATTCTTCACGAGTGTGCAAACGATTCATTTCCTTTAAAATACGGTTACTTCCCGATTGAACCGGAAGATGAATGTGCTTACAAATATTATCATACTTTGCAATAATATGCAAAATGCTTTCGTGCATGTCCTGCGGGTTTGAGGTCGAAAATCGAATTCTCATTTTTGGAAATGCAACCGCAACCATTTCTAACAATTGATCAAAATCAAACGCTGTAGCCTTTTGCATTTCACTTGCATTTACAAAATCCTTCTTCAATCCTCCGCCATACCATAAATAACTATCTACATTCTGACCTAAAAGCGTAATTTCTTTAAACCCTTTATCCCATAAATCCTGAATTTCCGATAAAATACTTTGTGGTTCTCTACTTCGTTCACGACCTCTCGTAAATGGAACTACACAAAAAGTACACATATTATCGCAACCTCTCGTAATCGAAACCAAAGCCGTAATTCCATTGCTCATTAATCGAACTGGCGAAATATCACCGTAAGTTTCCTCCTTCGACAAAATCACATTAATCGCATCGCGACCTTCTTCAACTTCATTCAATAAATTCGGCAAATCTTTATAAGCATCTGGCCCTACAACCAAATCTACAATTTTTTCTTCTTCCAAAAATTTATCTTTCAAACGCTCCGCCATACAACCCAAAACTCCCACTTTCATCTTCGGATTTATACGTTTAACAGCATTGTATTTTTCCAAACGCTTGCGAATAGTTTGCTCCGCTTTGTCCCGAATCGAACACGTATTTACCAAAACCAAGTCAGCTTCTTCCAATGTTTGCGTGGTATTATAACCATTATTCATTAAAATTGAGGCTACAATTTCACTGTCAGAAAAATTCATAGCACATCCATAACTTTCAATATAAAGTTTCTTCGTGTTTTCGGCTTTTTGTTCTAAAACAAGACTTTCTCCTTGCTTACTTTCTTCAATCGTTTTTTTCATCATTAACTATAAAGTGCAAAGATAATGCAATTCCAATAAATATGACAAGTTGTCAGCCCAAGAATTAACATTATATTATATAGGTAGCTATTCCCGCTTTCCGCTTCAAGTCCTCACAAAAAAGTGTTGTTTTGTGATTTTATAATGAGCTTCTTCCAGTCGCTATTATAAAACCATAAAACTAAAAACACTTTTTTTGCTCCGGGCTTTCCACTACAATCGGGGCTATTGGCACGATTTTTATATCCAATTAAATTTTTTTTTCTATTTCAAACGCTCTTTATAAATGGGAGTTTTTAATGAATTTTCATACTTTTAAAAAATCAAAAGTGCAATATTTAAAAAAATCATATACTTTTGTCGCAGTTAAATACAATCCAATGACAAAGAATTTAGTAATCGTAGAATCTCCTGCAAAAGCCAAAACTATTGAAAAATTCCTAGGAAGTGATTTCCAAGTGGAGTCAAGTTATGGTCATATTGCTGATTTACCATCTAAAGAAATTGGGGTAGATGTTGCCAATGGGTTCAAACCTAAATATGAAGTTTCTGCCGATAAAAAAGCATTGGTTTCCAAACTAAAAACACTAGCTAAAAATGCCGATATGGTTTGGTTAGCAAGTGATGAGGACCGTGAAGGAGAAGCTATTTCTTGGCACCTAGCCGAAGAATTGAAATTGGATAAAAGCAAAACTAAAAGAATTGTATTTCACGAAATTACCAGAACAGCTATTCTCAAAGCAATCGACAATCCTAGAGAAATCGATTATAATTTGGTAAACGCACAACAAGCTCGTAGAGTTTTAGATCGTTTAGTTGGATATGAATTGTCACCAGTTTTATGGAGAAAAATCAAAGGCGGACTTTCAGCGGGACGAGTTCAATCTGTTTCTGTACGATTAATTGTGGAAAGAGAAAGAGAAATCCAAAATTTTAATGCTGTTGCCACTTTTTCTATAGTTGCCGAATTTACTAACGAAGCTGGAAAAGCATTTAAGGCTAAATTGCCTAAAAATTTCAATACTAAAAAAGAAGCCGAAGATTTCTTAAATAAAAATATAGGTTCTACCTTTAAGGTAGCAGATTTAGAAACCAAGCCAACCAAAAAATCGCCAACTGGACCTTTTACTACTTCCACATTACAACAAGAAGCAGCAAGAAAACTATATTTACCTGTTGGAATTACCATGCAACTAGCACAAAAATTGTACGAAGCCGGACTCATTACTTATATGAGAACAGACAGCGTAAATCTTTCTAAAGAAGCTATGGATGCCGCTCAAGCAGAAATTACTAAATCTTATGGTGCTGAATTTTCTCACCCTAGAAATTTTGTCAATAAAAGTAAAGGGGCTCAAGAAGCGCACGAGGCAATTCGACCAACAGATATGACTCGACACACCGTAAATATTGATAGAGATCAAGCACGTTTGTACGATTTAATATGGAAAAGAACTTTGGCTTCTCAAATGAGTGATGCCAAATTAGAGAGAACCAACGTAAAAATTGAAGCCAATAATCACGGTGAAATTTTCACGGCTTCAGGCGAAGTATTGCTTTTCGAAGGATTTTTAAAAGTATATCTTGAAGGACATGATGATGATGAAGATGAGCAAGAAGGAATGTTGCCTTTGATGAAAGTTAATGAAAAATTAGATTGCAATTATATTACAGCAACCGAAAGATATTCAAGAGCAGCAGCGAGATATACCGAGGCTTCATTGGTAAAAAAATTAGAAGAATTAGGAATTGGGAGACCGTCAACTTATGCGCCAACCATTTCAACTATTATCAACAGAAAATATGTTGAAAAAGGAAATTTAGAAGGCCAAGAACGCAAATATGCTCAATTGGTTTTACAATCGGGCAAACTTTCAGAAAAAGTACTAAAAGAAAATACAGGTTCAGACAAAGGAAAACTAGTGCCAACAGACATTGGAACCATAGTTACTGATTTCTTAGTTAAAAATTTTGGAACTATTTTAGACTATAATTTCACTGCAAAAGTCGAACAAGATTTTGATGAAATTGCTGAAGGAAATGTGAATTGGACTAAAATGATGCAAGAATTTTATGATAAATTCCATCCTTCAGTTAAAGAAGTTGAAGAACATGCAGAAAGAGAAAGCGGAGAGAGAATTTTAGGTATTCATCCAGAAAGCGGAAAACCAATTTCGGTTCGTTTAGGTAAATTTGGACCAATGGCTCAAATTGGCGCCCCAGACGACGAAGAGAAAAAATTCGCGAGCCTAATGGCCGATCAAAACATTGGTAATATTTCACTTGAAGACGCTTTAAAACTATTTTTATTGCCTAAAAATTTAGGTGTATATAAAGGAGAAGAAATTGAGATCAATAACGGGCGTTTTGGTCCTTACATTAAATTTGGAGCCGCATTTATTTCATTACCAAAAGGTGAAAACCCTACTGATGTTTCCCTAGAAAGAGCACAAGAATTAATTGACGAAAAAACACTTGCTGACGCACCAATAGCTGTATATAAAGGTGAAGGAGTTCAAAAAGGTGTTGGACGTTTTGGTCCTTTTATAAAATGGAATGGGGTGTTTATCAATGTAAGCAGAAAATACAATTTTGATAATTTATCTCAATCAGATATTGAAGAATTAATTGAAGATAAATTACAAAAAAACATTGATAAAGTACTTCATGATTGGAAGGAAGAAGGTATTGTTATAGAAAAAGCACGTTGGGGAAGATCGGTAATTCTAAAAGGGAAATTAAAAATAGAATTAGGAAAAGAAATTGATGCCACAAGTTTATCTTTAGCTCAAGTTCAAGAAATAATTGCTAAAAAAACACCTGCTAAGAAAACGGCAGCAAAGAAGGCTCCAGCTAAAAAAACGTTAGCCAAAAAAGCAGTCACAAAAAAGAAATAAGAATAGTTCATAACATCAGTCCCCCTTCCTTCGGAGAGAGTTGGGAAAAGGAAAAGAAATAGTATAAATGGAATTTGATTTTTTAAAACCTTTAAGCAACGAAGTTCTAGAACTCATAAATGGATTTAATTCCCAACATTTAGGGAGTAAAATCGTATTGCACACCAGTGAACAATTTCCTGATCTTAATAAAATTAAAATTGCAATAATTGGAGTTCTAGACAATAGAGGAGATTCTAAAGCGATTTCCGATGTGGATTTGACTGCTATTAGAACAGAATTTTATTCTCTTTATCCTGGAAATTGGGAAGCTTCAATAGCTGATTTAGGAGATATTTTACCAGGAAATTCTATTGAAGACACTTATTTTGCATTAAAAAGTGTTGTTTCTAGTTTGATAAAAAACAAGATTATTCCTATTGTAATTGGTGGCTCACAAGATTTAACCTACTCAATGTATCGTGCTTATGATGAGCTGGAACAAATGGTTAATTTGGTAGCTATTGACAGCAAATATGATTTAGGAAAAGAAAGTGACCCAATTTCTTCAAGCTCTTATTTAACCAAAATAATAGTAGAAGAACCAAATAATTTATTCAATTATTGCAATATTGGCTATCAAACTTTTTATAATTCTCAAGAAGAAATTGATCTAATTGAGAAATTGTTTTTTGATGCTTATCGCTTAGGAGATATTTGCAATAATATAGCTTTGGCTGAGCCGGTTTTTAGAGATGCCGATTTAGTAAGTATAGATTTAGGGTCAATAAAATCGTCTGATTCAGGAAATTTTATTAAATTTGCGCCCAATGGGTTTAACGGAAAGGAAATTTGTTCCCTAGCTCGTTATGCTGGAATTAGTGATAAAGTGACCTCATTTGGTTTGTTCAATCACGGTAATTCCGAACAAGAATCGATTTTGATTTCGCAAATAATGTGGTATTTTATCGAAGGATTTCATTACAGGTCTAATGAATATCCATTTGGAAGTAAAGACAATTATTTGAAGTATATCGTGCCTTTAGAGGAGGAAGAATTAGTTTTTTATAAAAGTGATAAAACAGAAAGATGGTGGATTGAAATACCATTTATTTCACATTTGAATAATAAATTAAAAAGAAACTCGTTATTACCTTGTTCACACGATGAATATATCGTGGCTTGTAATAATGAAATGCCTGAAAGATGGTGGAAAGCACAAAGGAAAAGTATTATTTAACAAATAGTTAAATTAAGAATAGTTTAAAAATTGCGTTTACAAGCTTTTTTTAATCAAAAATAATTGTTTTTTATGAAAATATTAAATAGGTTTACGCCCTCAAATACAAAAACACACATAATACAAACGCATATGAAGAAGTTTATTGCATTTACCGCAATTTTATCCTTTCTTGTTAGCTGTGGCGGCTCAAGTGATAAGGGTGAGTTAGTTGGGGTTAAAGGAAAAAAATGGCATCCAGAAAAACCTTTTGGGATGACTTTAGTTCCTGGCGGTGCATTTATTATGGGTAGATCTAGTGATGATCAAGCAAATAGCCAAGATGCTAATACAAAAACAGTTACTGTTCGTTCTTTTTATATGGACGAAACAGAAATCAGTAATAGTGAATACCGTCAATTTGTAGAATGGGTTAAAGATTCAACTATCAGAGTTCGTTTAGCAAATTTAGCAGAAGAAGAAGGTAAAGAAGCTCCTGCCAATGGTAAAAGTTCTAGTAAAACAGGAAGTATTGGAGATTTTGCTTACAATAATCCGGATCCTGCTAAAAATCCAAAAGCGACAGCTTATGATAAATACATGTATGATAAATACACTACTATGGATGAAAAAGATATAGTAAAAAAATTAAATCATAAAGTTAAATTAATTAAGGCAACCAATAAATACCCAGATGAATTCTATTCACAAGTAATGGATTCTATGTATTTACCAGAAAAAGCTTCTTACAATGGTTTGAAGACTATGGATGTTAGTAAATTGATATTCCGTTACACCTGGATGGATTTACATCAAGCTGCAAAAGCGAAAAGAGGAACACCAAGACAGAAATTTATTAAAGACACGTCTCATGTTATCTACCCTGATACAACTGCGTGGGTAAAAGATTTTAATTATTCGTTTAACGAGCCAATGCACAATGATTATTTTTGGCATCAGGCCTACGCCAAATATCCAGTAGTTGGAGTTAATTGGTATCAAGCAAGAGCTTTTTGTGCGTGGAGAACGATGTATAAAAACGCCTACATTAAAAAGAAAAAAGGAAGAGATCAGGTTAATTCATTTAGATTACCATCAGAGGCAGAATGGGAATTTGCAGCTAGAGGAGGTTTAGAATCAGGAATGTATCCTTGGGGTGGTCCTTACACAAAAAATGACAGAGGTTGTTTCTTAGCAAATTTTAAACCTAATAGAGGTGATTATGCTGCAGATACTGCTTTATATACTGTAGAAGTTAAATCGTATGATCCAAACGGATACGGACTTTATAATATGGCAGGAAATGTAGCCGAATGGACTTCCGATTCTTATGAAAGTGCTTCTTATGAATTTACGTCAACAATGAACCCATCTGTTCAAGACATTAAAAATAAAAGAAAAGTGGTTAGAGGTGGTTCATGGAAAGATGTAGCTTATTATATTCAAGTAGGAGCTAGAGATTTTGAATATGCAGATACCGCTAGAAGTTATATTGGATTTAGAACAATTCAAGATTACATGGGTACTCAAACAACAGGAAATTTAACAAAAAAATTCAAACAATAAACAATTAAACATTAACTAAACTAAATTTTTTTTATTATGGCATTAATACCAAAAAAAACAATGAACTTTGCTTACGGAATGGGAGCAGCAGTAGTAATCGTAGGAGCTTTATTTAAAATTCAACACTGGACTGGAGCAAGTCAATTGCTTATTGCTGGATTATTAACAGAAGCATTCATTTTTGGATTGTCAGCATTTGACCCAGTTGATGTTGATTACCACTGGGAAAATGTTTACCCTCAATTATTAGATGCAAATGCTGCACCTGCTAAAACAAACAAAGCTCAATCTGGTGCTGATGGCGATGCTGAAGGAATGTTGTCTAAAAAATTAGATGCTATGTTGAAAGAAGCTAAAATTGATGGTCAATTAATGGAAAGCTTAGGAAACAGTATCAAAAACTTTGAAGCAGCTTCTAAAACTATTGCTCCAACTGCAGAGTCATTGGCATCTACAAAAAAATATAGCGATGAATTAACATTAGCTGCAACTCAAATGGAGTCAATCAACGCATTGTACAAAATCCAATTGGATAGCGCTTCTAAAACAACTCAATTAAACGAAGAAGTTGCTGAAAATAGTGTTAAATTAAACCAACAAATGCAATCATTAACTTCTAACTTGTCTTCATTGAACAATGTATATGGAGGAATGCTTTCTGCAATGAGTAACAAATAATAATTAGTTTTTTAACTATATTAATTAACACTAAAACTAATTAGAAAAAATGGCAGGAGGAAAATTAAGCCCAAGGCAGAAGATGGTGAACCTGATGTATCTGGTTTTCATCGCGATGTTAGCATTAAATATGTCCAAAGAAGTATTATCGGCTTTTGGATTAATGAATGAAAAATTTGAAGTTGTAAATAAGTTCTCTGAAGATTATAATACTAGTTTATTTTCTACTTTGGAAACAAAAGCATCTGAAAATCCAGCACAATTTGGAACCCCTTTCGAAAGAGCTAAAAAAGTGCAACAAATTTCTAAAGAAATGTATTCCTACCTTGGTACGTTAAAAGGTGATGTTTCTAAAGAATTTGAAAAAGAAGAAGATGGTAAACTTCCATATGAGCAAATGGATAAAGGCGGTTACATCGATGAGAATTGGTTTGAAGGCGATGGATATTCTGCAAAAGGAAAAGAAATCATGGCCAAATTAGAAAATTATAAAAAACAAATTGCTGCAGTATTTGGAGTAGATGTTAAATATAAAATCATTGTTGAAACACTGAACAAAAAATTCAATTTTGAAAATGTTATTGATAGAGAAAAAGTTTCTAAAAAGTATTTAGCCTATCATTTTGAAGGTTTTCCAGCTATCGCCTCAATTGCAAAATTGACAAGTATTCAGAATGATGTTAAGTCTATAGAGCAAGATATTTACAATGCTTTAATTGGAAATACAACAGCTCAAACGGCTTCTATGAAAAACTACAAAGCAATTGTAATCATGGATAAATCTTTATTTTTCCAAGGAGAAACAGTTACAGGTAGAGTTGTTTTAGGAAGATATGATGAAACTACTGTTCCAACTTCTGTAAGCGTAGGTGGAGCAAGTATTTCAATGGAAAATGGACAAGCTGTATTTAAATTAAGCGCTGGCGCTGTTGGAGATCATGACATTAAAGGTAAATTTACTTTTAAAGAAGACGAAAAACTAATTCCTATTGATATTGAAGGTAAATATGCAGTTGTTCCAAAACCTAACACAGCTTCAATTTCATCTGATAATATGAAAGTGATTTACAAAGGGGTAAATAACCCAATGACAATTTCTTTCCCTGGAATTTCAGATAATAATGTAACTGTTAGTGCCCCTGGTATTAAAAAATCTGGAAATAGCCAATACAATTGGAATATTGGAGATTTTGCTGGAAAAGAAGTTTTTGTTTCTGTAAACGCAAAACTTCCTGATGGAAAAACGGTTAGCGACAAACAAAAATTTAGAGTTAAAGATATTCCGCCTGCAACAGCTTTATTAAATGGAAAAGCTGGAACTACAATTGGTTCAAAAGGAGAAATTTCTTCTGCTAATATTACTGCTGATTTTGGAGATTTTGGAAAAGATTACAAAGTTACGGCAACTGTAAAATCATTTAATGCGGTTATCAATAAAGTAAGTTATCCTTGTCCTGGAGGTTCTTTAAGCCCATCTGCTGCTAATGCAATTAAGAACTTAGGTAAGAATGATGTAATTTTGATAGATCAAATTCAAGTGGTTACAAACACAGGTATTAAACCAAAAACTGTTTTTTCTTGTTCATTTAGAATTAATAATTAAAAATATTTAACATGTTAAGATATTCTTTGATAATATTTTTATTGTCTTCACTTAATTGTATTGGTCAACCTAATTTATTGAATGCAAAAACACCAAAAGAAATTGGTGTAAAAAATGCAAATCAATTAAAATATGACAATACAAAACCTTTGGAATACGGTTATATTGATGACCGTGATGTGATGTTTGGTAAAAGAATTTGGGAGTATATCGATATAGATCAAAGAATTAATTTCCCATTGTATTATCCAACAAAACCATTGATGGATAGAAAACCTCTTTTTGATCTTTTAAGAGAATATGTTCAATCAGGCGACAAAAACAAAATTAATATTAAAGATTTTTGTTTTCAAGACGACTATTTTAGTATCCCTCTAGATGCATCTGAGGCTCAAAGTAAATTCAATGATTTTAGATTGACAAAACAAGGTGACGAAAATGTTACCAAAAATTTCAATCCAACTAAAATTGATCCTGCTGTTGATCCTGCAGGTTTTAGACAATTATGTTTGAAATTAATCATTGATAAAAAATTAAAGGAGGGTCCTGATTATAAAACAGCTGAATTAAATGCAGTAGACCTTAAAGGTTATAAAATTCAAGGGTATTGGTATTTTGATAAAAGATTAGCGGAATTAAAATACCGTTTAATCGCAATAGCACCAGTTGCTTCATCTGCTAAGAGTATAGTTGATGCCACTATGGGACAACAAGAAATTGAAGATGAATATACTGAGATTGTTGCAAATCAAGGTTCGCTTCTTACTCCTCAACAAGAGGATGAAAAAAAGGCAAAACTTAAAATCTATGAAGAAATGAGTGCTCCAGATGTTTTATTTTGGATTTACTATCCTGCAATTCGTAAAACTATGAAGCTTAATCCAACTTTCAATGACAGAAATAGTTCTAAACCAGTAAATTTTGATGATTTATTAGTTTCAAGACATTTTAATGCTGTTATTTACAAAGAGGAAAATGTTCAAGGTGATAGATTAATTGAAAAATACAAGCCCAACAATGCATTAGATCAATTGTTAGAAGCGGAAAGAGTAAAAGAAAAAATTCGTGATTTCGAACACGATATGTGGAATTACTAATTTAAAAATATATATAAAAAAACTCTTATCAGTCGATAAGAGTTTTTTGTTTTTAACAAATACAATTTACTTACTTTTGTTATCTTATTATCCTATAACTTTTATAAATGATAGATTATCTAATTGTTGGTTCTGGTTTAGCTGGTATTTCGTTTGCCGAAACTGCCATGCAAAATCAGAAATCGATTCTTATTATTGACAATCAATCGCAAAGTTCTTCTTTAATTGCCGGTGGACTTTATAATCCTGTTATTTTAAAACGTTTTAGCGAAGTTTGGCAAGCCCAACAACAATTAGAAATCCTTAATCAGTTTTACCAAAAATTAGAATCGAAATTGCATATTAAAGTAGATTATAAAATTCCTATTCTACGTAAATTCTTTTCTGTTGAAGAACAAAACAACTGGTTTACCGCCTCTGATAATAAAATGCTAGCTCCTTTTTTATCATTAGATTTAGTGAAAACAAAATATCAAGGAATTAATTCCCCATTTGATTATGGCGAAGTACTACAAACCGGTTATGTTGATACCAAATTGTTATTGGCAGCCTACAATAAGTATTTATTAGAAAACAATCTCTCACTTCAAGAAACTTTCGATTATCAATCCATTCAATTTCATGATGATTTTATCGAGTACAAACAATTAAAAGCAAAACATATCATTTTTGCGGAGGGTTTTGGATTACACGCCAATCCTTATTTCAATTATTTACCATTAGACGGTACAAAAGGGGAGTTGTTTATAATTAAAGCTCCACAACTTAATTTGGATGTAATTATCAATACAAGCGTCTTTATTTTGCCTTTAGGGAATGATTTATTCAAAGTAGGTGCAACGTATAATTGGCAAGATAAAACCAACATTCCCACTGAAGATGGAAAAAAAGAACTTCTAGATAGAATTCATGAAATTCTAGATTGTGAGTTTGAGATAATGGATCATTTTGCGGGTGTTAGACCAACTGTGAGAGACAGGAAGCCACTTATTGGAACTCATCCTAAATTTCCTCAATTGCATTTATTAAACGGTCTTGGAACTCGTGGCGTTATGTTAGGACCCTCGATGGCAATCGAATTATTTGATTCAATAGAACATCAAAAACCGCTGGATAAGGCAATTGATATTAAAAGATATGAGAAGAAAATGTAGTTATTGTTTGAAATTCTCGTCGTAATCAACAAACATATTGATGTATATATTTCTAGATAATCTCAATACATATGGAAATCCAACGACCATTGAAATAATAATTGTTATAAAAGCTTGCTTCATACTAGAACTACAAAATACATATGATATTATAAAGGCAGCAACTCCAACTGCAACATTTAAAGCATAACTCACATACATTGCCCCATAAAAAAAGGAAGGTTCAATTTGATATTTTAAACCGCAGTGTCCACAATATTCATTCATTGATAGGATTTTTGTCAATTTGAGCATGTTTTTTTCCTTATACATACTTTCATTTTGACATTTAGGACAACTTCCTGTTAAAATACTATTTAATTTGGATCCTTTTTTTAACATTTGCAAAAAATTTTAAATTACCGTTTTTCGGTATGCAAATTTAATCATACAATTTTAAAATAAATCATAATAAATGCTTAATATACATAACTTATCAGTTTCTTTTGGAGGTACTTATTTATTTGAAGAAGTGACCTTTCGATTAGGCGCTGGTGACCGAGTAGGTTTAGTTGGTAAAAATGGTGCTGGAAAATCTACAATGTTAAAAATATTAGCTAGAGATTTCGCTCCAGATTCTGGTGTGATTTCACAAGAAAAAGAAGTTAAATTGGGTTTTCTTCGTCAAGATATCGATTTTGAACATGGAAGAACTGTTTTGGAAGAAGCCTATGAAGCATTTACAGAAATTAAAATTGTAGAGAAAAAGCTGGAGCAAATAAACCATTTATTGGT